>CAZBDF010000293.1:0-6413 GCA_964490385.1 uncultured Lentimicrobiaceae bacterium
CTTTACCCTAAGACTCAATTTTTTAAAAAGGTTTACTGCTGGATGATAATTTTTTTCATTTTGGTATCGGAACCTGTTTCCAATTTTAGGTAGTACACACCGTCCTGCAAGAAAGAAAGATCCAGTTTTAAGGATTTTTCGTTTTGCTCAAATGTTTGCTCAAACACCGATGCTCCTAACAAATTGACTACAGAAACATTGAAAGAGCCAGGTTGTAAATCTTTCAGATCGATTGTAAACAATCCGTTCCCGGGATTCGGAAATACCTGTATGGATTGCTGATTGTTTTCAGGCCCAAAAATTCCGGGGCAAACTTGAACTTCAAACATAAAATCGGGTGACCATTCACCTTCACCGCAATCGTTAAGGCCCCTGACTTTTAAAACAACATCACCTTCAAATACGTTACCGAAAGAGATATAGCATTCTGTATCTTCAATATATATGCTTCCAGCACCAGCCGGGTCAATCACCCATTCATATTCTTCTGCACCATTTATCACGTCGGTAGAAAATGCTGCTGTAGTATTTTGGCAGGCTACTGTTTCGCCAAATATTTCTGTTGCTGCTGCCGGAAATGGTATTATTGTAATTTCCAATGGATCGGACATCTCACTTTCACCGCACATATTTTCGCATCCGGCCATCAGTTGCACCGTGCCTGAAAAGTCAGGGTTCCAATCGATTTCAATGCCCGGGCCCCAAATGTTCATCGTTCCTGCGCTTGTAGGCTCCATCTCCCACATCCAGCCCGTTGCACCCAAGGCATCGTTTGTAGTGTAAGAGCTGTTGGGGCTGTCCTGGCACATTTCTGTTTCACCTGTTGGTTGCTCAGGAGTGGCAGGGTCGGGATACACGATAAGGTACTCCAGCCAGGGGGCAGTGCTTGTGTTCGTCCCATCTCCAACAGTAAGTGTAACACCCGGATTGCCTGGTGTGTTATAGGTAATAACCGGGTTTTGTTCCGTGGAAGTAGCTGGTGTTCCGCTCGGGAACTCCCATTCCCAACTGGTGATATTCCCAATTGAATTATCGTAAAAATGAACCTGGCTGCCATGGCAGAGTTCGTTAACATCAGATGTAAAATCTGCACTCAGGATATTTCCGGTAATTACAACTGTGTAATCCTCGGTTTCGCCATAGCTAAAAGTAGCACAGGGATCCTGGGATGAATTTTGCCAGTTGGCACGGACCCTCAGGCGTTTCTGGCCGGGCATAATGTCATTGGGGAGCGTGATGTCAACTTCATAGAGTTGTCCGGCATTTGCCAGGTTGAAATCAGTAATCAGGCGTTCTTCATCTTCAAAGGCCATATCCATATCAAAGTCGATCCAAAGGCTAACTTCCTGATCGCTGTAGCCAGTTTCCAGACCAACAGTATAAGTCATTCCCGGTTCCAGGTCGGTGCTCAAATCTGTAAAGTCACCATATCCATCAATGCCCATATCGTTGCTGCAACCATTGTTCATGTTGCTGATGTCTGCAATTTCAAAACTTGTTAGGCCATCATCATATGAGCAGTTGGCTGATGGATAGCAATAATCAGGAAATAGAACCTCAATATATTTTGAAGCAGGGTTTACATTGCTCCCTTCATAATCGAGTTGCATCATAGCCGAATGACCTGCAGGTGCTGATGCTTCAGCAGAAACGGTAAATGTTGCTGCTGCAGATTCGTTGATGGCAATATCACCAAAAGTTTGTTGCGCAGTGGTGATAACAGTTACATACTGATCGTTACAGCTCATTGAACCAACAATTGCCATAGCATTTTCGCTGCCAACATTTTTTAGCGTAATGATGTAGTCCACAGTTTCGCCCGGATCGAGTTGTCCGTTGTTGTTTCCGTTCGAATCATCAATTACATATCCATCCATAATAATGTAAGGGCCGGTAATGGAACTGAGTGCCTGCATGGCATCAAGGTCGAAACCAGCACCCAGGGTACTGCCCGAACCGTCTCCATCGTCAACAAGTTTAAAATATCTTGCTTCGGAAATAGTACATGAAGCAAAATCAAATTCCGAAGTTCCCGATCCCGTTCCCATGGAGTGGAATGGCCCATCCATTGTTTCGGACGCGTAAAGTGTGAACCCTTCAGCAGCAGCATCACCTTCAAAAACCATAATATCAGGGCCGGCACCATCAAAAATGATATCAAGCATATCTACTACAACCCAGCCGTTTTTTCCAATCGAATAAACCATATTGTCGGGTTGTCCAATAGCGTTCCAGGTGTAGCCGGGATCAGCAGCATTGTTATCTTCAATATGTGAGCTTATAATGCGATGGATGCTATGATGGTCCAATGGATCAAGTTCAATGTTAGTTACTGTTGAATTAAACTCGCTCACAACAACATTTGTTATCAGTTTATCACTATAACCATTTGCTTTTACCATGATATCGTAAGTACCTTCGAGTAAATACTTGTGGTAATCCCCTACAACAGGATCAGTAAAACAGGGGAGATAGTTATCTACAAAAATTGAAGCTGCCACGGGGTCGCCGCTTACGGCATCAGAAACAAGGCCTTCAATGCCATATCCGCTATACTCGATCATAGCAAGCATTGACGGTACATTGTAGTTGTAGTATTGCAGTATTTGCGATGCAGGTGGTTGCTTGTCGTAGCTAATTTCCATAGACCAAGAGATGGAACCCATAGCACCATAGTTGCTGTCTTTTGTACTTCCATTGATAAAATACATTCCGCTACTTCCCTGTCCGTATTCCATGTTTGCGTAGCCTGACTCATCGGCATATACCCCACAAAGTTGTAAAATACGATCCATGTCGTGAGGAGCACTGGCACGGTAACTCCAGGGGCACGAAATATATTCGGTGCCGCTGTGATAGGTGGTGTGCACTACAAACTGGTTATCGTATGAACATCCACGCAAAGCCTTTGATTCAGGTTGTGAAAAAGCTCCTGTGCTTCCGCCCCAGGCATCCCACATGTAACCCCAGTCACGGTTCAGGTCAACACCATTGTTGTTTTCACGGACCATGTTTACCCGGCCATCAGGATTAACCATCAGGTACAACCAGATTTCGCGATTGTTGATCAGGTCTGTAATATCCGGGTCATCGTTGTAGGCTTCGCAAAGCTCAGTTGCAAAACGGATGACATTTTCGGAGGCACCGATTTCGTTACCATGAATACCACCATCAAACATTATTTCGGCTTCATTTTCGTCGGTAGCTGAATTATCACTTATCTTCAGTGCAGCTAATTCGCGTCCACCCACGGAAGTACCAAAAACATGTTTTGTGCAGATGTCGGGGAAGTTAGCAGCAAGGCCATCAGCTTCGTCAATAATTTCCTGGTAAGTGTGATATTCTTCCCTGGTATCCCAAAAATCTTTGAAGTGCTCATTAAGGTTTTCAATTTGAATTTCAAATTTCAGGCCTGCATTTTTTATCGATTCCAATTCTTCAGGAATCAGATAAAGTATTGCATAGTCTCTGTAGTAGTCGCCATTGAGTTTGAGATCGGTAAGTTGAATGGCATCCAGCTTGGAGGTAACATTTACTTTTACTTCCATTTCGTTAGTGCGCCAGCCTTGGGCAAAAGTTATTGCAACAAATAAAGCTGCAATTAGAGTTAGTACGAGTTTTTTCATAAGTATTGAATTAAGTTGAAGTTGATTAAGATAATTAACGGAAACAATTACAGGATATTGAATTGAATTCTCAAAGTTTTAAAGTTTGCGCGCAAAGGTAGAAAAATAGGATAAGTTTACCCGCAATGGAAATAGGTTTCCACCAAATTCATGATGGCATCGTTGTTATCAGTTATTTCCTCACGTAGATTTTGGTCGTTATAGCTTTTCAGCTTTTCAGCAATGCTATCGATCAAACCTTTTGGAAAGACATTGTATGCTGTATAAAAATCAGCCTGCTCTTCCAGACACTCCGCAGATTCATAACAGGAAGTGGGCAGTTGTTTCAGGTCTTTGACTTTGTCTTTGTATTTCTCCTCGAAGATGTTCACATCCACATACGTTTTCTTTGCGTAGTCCAGACTGTTCTTCATTTCGAGGCCATGACATGCAGCAACTGTTAAACCAGCGAGTAAAAGATAAATATCCGCCGAGCCGTCCGGACACCTAAATTCTACGGTTTGCCGTTCTGCAAAATCACCTTTAATGGGTTTTTCATTGGGGTTGGCTTGCAGGTACATATCGTTGTTTCCTGTCCATCCCAGCGGAACCCTCACCAGCACCGAGCGGTTGCGGTCGCCCCAGCAAATGTTCGTGGGTGCTTCCTGATGTGGCACCAACCTGAAGTAAGAAGTGGGATTTGTATTACCGAAAGCTGTAAGCGAAGGGGCAAGATCAAGGTAGCCGGAAATGGCCATCTTAGCCGCATCACTCAGGGCACCATTTTCCACCATGGCGTTCCGCCCATTTTTCATTAGCCTGGTATGTACGTGCAACCCGCTGCCCGCTTTACCAATCGTAATTTTTGGGGCAAAAGTCAGGGTAACGCCGTACTGGTCCCCCATGGTCCTTAGTATCCATTTTGCAATCAGCAATTGGTCTGCGGCATCTTCAATTGATGTTGGAATAAATTCCAATTCATTTTGTTCATATTCAACTTCACCTACCGTAAAATTACCAACCTCGCTATGGCCGTATTTTAATTGTCCGCCTGCCTGAGCGATAGCATGCATGGCCTTTTGCCTAAAATGGTCCCAGTTTGTAAATGGCGACGATTCGTGGTATCCTTTCTGGTCCAAAGCTTCGTAAAGCGGATGCTTTTCGCTAATGATGTAATATTCCAGTTCGCCCATCACATTGAACTCATAACCTGTCCTTTCCTTCAGCACATGATGCGCTTTTTGAAGGATATACTGTGGTGAGCTTTCCAATGGGTTTCCGTCTTTATCATAAAAGGAACACAAAATATCCAGTGCGGCAATTTCCGAAAATGGATTTATAAAAGCGGTTTTATACCTTGGTATTACATACAAATCACTCGATCCTGCTTCGATATGCGAAAACAGGCTTGAGCCATCCACCCGCTCGCCCATGGTCAGCATATCTTCAAGGTGGCTCCGACTGTTAATGACGAAACTCAATGTTTTCAGGCGGCCATCCTCACCGGCATACCTGAAGTTGATCATCTCTATATTGTGGTCTTCAATGTATAGGATCAGGTCGTCCCTGGTGAAATCCTGTGGGGATTTATTTAGATATTGTACCAGTGGATTGGGATTCATCTGGATGCTTTGCTTTGTGTGATTTTCCATTTTCGTTTAAAATTTCAGTTTCTTTCTTTGAGTAAGTAATTCTTGGTCTTTATAGTTTATTTTCTAGTAATTGTTTAGCCACTATTTTCAACTCCAATCAAATGGCTTCTGCCATAGACCCCCCTCTAACCTGCCTAGCCGGCAAGGCATTCTCCCCCTCGAGGGGGAGAATGCCACCGCACTGGCTACTGCAGTCGCTTGTGCGGCTGGTCTCCCTTCCCCTCGAGGGGAAGGGGCGGGGTTGGGGTCATAAGGATTTTGCAAATAATACATCCACCTAAATAATTACGTTTTCTAAACGTCACTAGTTATGAACAATCTGTTTTCCTAAACGTCAGACATTTATTCTTGCCAAAATTTCATTGACCCATTGAAAAAAGGGCGTCAAACTTAAATATTCTTTTTGAAACACCAGAAGTTTTTGTTATTTAATTAACAACAAGGTTATTATACTTTGGTTTTGATGGGCTTACAATCTAAATGCCATATAGATTGCTGGTAGCTAATATTCAGTGACCGACGGGTGTACGACAAATCTTCCACGCGAAAAATTAAAATTTTGGAATCTGTGCAATTTGTCGTACTCCCTGGCCGACAACCAGATTTATTTCAGTACTTTTGTGCCTCAAATTTTCAAGTCAGATTATCCTAAAAATACTATACATATGCAAAAATTATTGTTATTAGGCGATGAAGCTATAGCACAAGCTGCTATTGATGCCGGAATGTCCGGTATTTTTGCTTATCCCGGAACACCATCAACCGAAATTACAGAGTATGTCCAGCATTCGAAGCAGGCCCAGGAAAAAGGGATAAGATCCTTTTGGTCAGCCAACGAAAAAACCGCCATGGAAGCTGGATTGGGTGTTTCATATGTTGGTAAGCGTGCTATGGTTTGTATGAAACATGTTGGGCTTAACGTTGCTGCTGATGCCTTTGTAAATTCAGCCATGACCGGTGCCAATGGTGGCCTCCTGGTTGTTTCGGCCGATGATCCATCGATGCATTCATCCCAGAACGAGCAGGACTCAAGGTTTTATGGAAAATTTGCCATGATGCCTACCTTAGAACCCACAAACCAGCAGGAAGCCTACGATATGGTTTTTTATGGATTCGAACTGTCGGAGAAACTGCAAACCCCGGTTTTGATTAGGAT
>CAZBDF010000294.1:0-6397 GCA_964490385.1 uncultured Lentimicrobiaceae bacterium
GCTGTGTTCAATATTTCAAAGATACAATCTAAAAGCAATTCACAACATAGAAACACGCGGCCACGGTCAATATGTGGCTGTGTTCAATATTTCAAAGATACAATCTAAAAGCAATTCACAACTGTGGGATTTGCGTTGATGAACAAAACAAAGCTGTGTTCAATATTTCAAAGATACAATCTAAAAGCAATTCACAACTGTTACTAATTGTTTTGATGATCCGGTGAAGCTGTGTTCAATATTTCAAAGATACAATCTAAAAGCAATTCACAACTTATAGAGGCTTATTTCAATCTTACATCAAGCTGTGTTCAATATTTCAAAGATACAATCTAAAAGCAATTCACAACCTGTAAAGAATCTTACACTTTCAGACGTTCGCTGTGTTCAATATTTCAAAGATACAATCTAAAAGCAATTCACAACGTGCAAGCAACAGGGAACAGGACATTGAATGCTGTGTTCAATATTTCAAAGATACAATCTAAAAGCAATTCACAACATCCAAATTGCTGTAATTAAATTTCCTTACGCTGTGTTCAATATTTCAAAGATACAATCTAAAAGCAATTCACAACATACCAGCCCAAAGCCCGGTAAATCTTCGCGCTGTGTTCAATATTTCAAAGATACAATCTAAAAGCAATTCACAACTGTCCCCGTTGTCAATCATCTTAATACGGCGCTGTGTTCAATATTTCAAAGATACAATCTAAAAGCAATTCACAACAATACACAACCATGTACTATAATGAGATAAGCTGTGTTCAATATTTCAAAGATACAATCTAAAAGCAATTCACAACCGAAAGGTAGAACGCCTAAATTGATAAGCCAGCTGTGTTCAATATTTCAAAGATACAATCTAAAAGCAATTCACAACGAGAATGTTGTTGGAGCTCCGCTTTTGAAAGCTGTGTTCAATATTTCAAAGATACAATCTAAAAGCAATTCACAACTTGTTTGAAGTTCATAATTAAAACGGTGGTGCTGTGTTCAATATTTCAAAGATACAATCTAAAAGCAATTCACAACGAGCGCGAAGGGTTGCACGAAGTTTACAAGCTGTGTTCAATATTTCAAAGATACAATCTAAAAGCAATTCACAACGACAAGACAGCGGCAACACAAACATTGGCAGCTGTGTTCAATATTTCAAAGATACAATCTAAAAGCAATTCACAACGGGGTTGGTTACGATACCAGCAGCGCAAAGCTGTGTTCAATATTTCAAAGATACAATCTAAAAGCAATTCACAACGTGCAAGCAACTGGAAATAGAACGCTAAACGCTGTGTTCAATATTTCAAAGATACAATCTAAAAGCAATTCACAACACTGCAAGCCCTCCTTGCCAACACTTTACAGCTGTGTTCAATATTTCAAAGATACAATCTAAAAGCAATTCACAACTCGATTCAAACACTCCGTTCAAGTGATGCCGCTGTGTTCAATATTTCAAAGATACAATCTAAAAGCAATTCACAACACCGGTGAAATTGTTGATATTTTATTACTTGCTGTGTTCAATATTTCAAAGATACAATCTAAAAGCAATTCACAACTTTACAGCAGTTGCACCCGCACCAATAGTGGCTGTGTTCAATATTTCAAAGATACAATCTAAAAGCAATTCACAACCATCACCCCCCGCGTCTCAACCCCTGTACTGCTGTGTTCAATATTTCAAAGATACAATCTAAAAGCAATTCACAACGCCTTTTTTGTCTCTAACCTCACCAACTACGCTGTGTTCAATATTTCAAAGATACAATCTAAAAGCAATTCACAACCCAAATCCACTCAATGAAAAAACACTTAAAGCTGTGTTCAATATTTCAAAGATACAATCTAAAAGCAATTCACAACAATGTGGTGAATGTGTAGGGTAGGCAATTTGCTGTGTTCAATATTTCAAAGATACAATCTAAAAGCAATTCACAACTGGCAGCACGGAACTGTGATTTCTGCTTCGAGCTGTGTTCAATATTTCAAAGATACAATCTAAAAGCAATTCACAACGTTGCCGATGTTATTCCAGTGCCAAATGCGCTGTGTTCAATATTTCAAAGATACAATCTAAAAGCAATTCACAACGCTTCGCCATCTTGTTACGCTGCAAATCCAGCTGTGTTCAATATTTCAAAGATACAATCTAAAAGCAATTCACAACATTGTTCCCGTCTTGAATGCTTTGCGCTTTGCTGTGTTCAATATTTCAAAGATACAATCTAAAAGCAATTCACAACTGTCACCAAACGCACTAAAAAATTGCATCGGCTGTGTTCAATATTTCAAAGATACAATCTAAAAGCAATTCACAACGTTGCCGATGTTATTCCAGTGCCAAATGCCAGCTGTGTTCAATATTTCAAAGATACAATCTAAAAGCAATTCACAACCTCCAGATAATCATAACAAAACAATAGTTGGCTGTGTTCAATATTTCAAAGATACAATCTAAAAGCAATTCACAACTGTTGTGCCTGAGATAACTACAATATCATCGCTGTGTTCAATATTTCAAAGATACAATCTAAAAGCAATTCACAACCCAAATCCACTCAATGAAAAAACACTTAAAGCTGTGTTCAATATTTCAAAGATACAATCTAAAAGCAATTCACAACGACTTTACGAATGGTGATAGAACTAAAGAGGCTGTGTTCAATATTTCAAAGATACAATCTAAAAGCAATTCACAACCCACACGCTGAACTATCGGCCAAATCTCTTGCTGTGTTCAATATTTCAAAGATACAATCTAAAAGCAATTCACAACAGCCTCTGGTTTTTTAAGTGTTTTCCTTTTGCTGTGTTCAATATTTCAAAGATACAATCTAAAAGCAATTCACAACCTCCCAAATAGTGAACCGTTCCGAAACCAGGCTGTGTTCAATATTTCAAAGATACAATCTAAAAGCAATTCACAACCATTTGGCGACTGGGGTAATTATGTTGAGTGCTGTGTTCAATATTTCAAAGATACAATCTAAAAGCAATTCACAACAATGGTGATAAGGCCAAACACGAACTTTTTGCTGTGTTCAATATTTCAAAGATACAATCTAAAAGCAATTCACAACAGGCAATTTACACAAACAGATACATTTTATGCTGTGTTCAATATTTCAAAGATACAATCTAAAAGCAATTCACAACTGCCGCCGCCTCTGCTGCCATGGTTCCAAGGCTGTGTTCAATATTTCAAAGATACAATCTAAAAGCAATTCACAACAAAGATAAAGCCATGAACCTTTATCAGCTCGGCTGTGTTCAATATTTCAAAGATACAATCTAAAAGCAATTCACAACAATAGCGGCAAGTTCCAAGATGAAACCCGTGCTGTGTTCAATATTTCAAAGATACAATCTAAAAGCAATTCACAACGATCCCGTTGCAGGTAGCGGATCTTCTTTGGCTGTGTTCAATATTTCAAAGATACAATCTAAAAGCAATTCACAACACGGTTGGCCTTATTCAGGCAGCGACATAGGCTGTGTTCAATATTTCAAAGATACAATCTAAAAGCAATTCACAACCATCAATTACAGCATAAACTTTTTATTTAGCTGTGTTCAATATTTCAAAGATACAATCTAAAAGCAATTCACAACCATTAATTACAGCATAAACTTTTTATTTAAGCTGTGTTCAATATTTCAAAGATACAATCTAAAAGCAATTCACAACAAATGGGAGTAGTTCCTTTGTTGTTTGCTGGCTGTGTTCAATATTTCAAAGATACAATCTAAAAGCAATTCACAACTGTTAAATGATTCATTACGTTAGGTTTTAAGCTGTGTTCAATATTTCAAAGATACAATCTAAAAGCAATTCACAACAATAGCCGTCTTTAATATTCCAAGGTCGTTGCTGTGTTCAATATTTCAAAGATACAATCTAAAAGCAATTCACAACTCTGAAAATGTTAACCCACCTGATACCGGGGCTGTGTTCAATATTTCAAAGATACAATCTAAAAGCAATTCACAACTACTCATAATCATCTTCCTCAATTGGCTCCGCTGTGTTCAATATTTCAAAGATACAATCTAAAAGCAATTCACAACTAGCCCGCTGAGCTTCCAATACTGCCATTTGCTGTGTTCAATATTTCAAAGATACAATCTAAAAGCAATTCACAACTCTGAAAATGTTAACCCACCTGATACCGGGGCTGTGTTCAATATTTCAAAGATACAATCTAAAAGCAATTCACAACTAGTTGGTCTCCCTGCCATCGTACGCCCCAGCTGTGTTCAATATTTCAAAGATACAATCTAAAAGCAATTCACAACAAAACAGAAGGAACTACAACAAGTTCACCGGCTGTGTTCAATATTTCAAAGATACAATCTAAAAGCAATTCACAACCATTAAGATAGTAGTTGTCAAGTGTAAAGGGCTGTGTTCAATATTTCAAAGATACAATCTAAAAGCAATTCACAACATCCCTGACTTTCGTCACAGGATTTTTTGGGCTGTGTTCAATATTTCAAAGATACAATCTAAAAGCAATTCACAACTCATCGACCGCAATTTTAACGGGGCCGTCAGCTGTGTTCAATATTTCAAAGATACAATCTAAAAGCAATTCACAACCAGGGTCGGGGTCAAAGTGGATATGGGGGGCTGTGTTCAATATTTCAAAGATACAATCTAAAAGCAATTCACAACTACTTACTTTTAGCCCGTTTCAAATACTTTGCTGTGTTCAATATTTCAAAGATACAATCTAAAAGCAATTCACAACAAGATTTACTTATACGCTGTATTGAATTTGGCTGTGTTCAATATTTCAAAGATACAATCTGAAAGCAATTCACATTTTGATCTTCACCACTAAACCAAATACTTCGCAACTATCGGCATCCTGCGGCCCATGCCAAATGCTTTGGGCGATACGCGAAGGATGGGTGGTGTTTGGTAACGCTTGTACTCGCAGGTGTTGACCATCTTCAGGGTTTTTTGTACAAGCGTTTTATCAAATCCCATGCTTATTATTTCGCCCGGGCCTTTGCGCTGTTCGATGTATTGAAAGAGGATTTCATCCAGGATTTCGTAATTGGGCAAAGAATCAGAATCTTTTTGGTTGGGCCTGAGTTCGGCAGAAGGTGGTTTGGTGATAATGTTTTCGGGGATGACTTCGCCATTGCGGTTGATGTAGCGTGCCAGCTCAAAAACCTCGGTTTTATACACATCACCAATCACCGAAAGGCCTCCGTTCATATCGCCATACAAAGTTCCATAACCAACAGCAGCTTCACTTTTGTTGGAAGTATTGAGCAGGATATGGCCAAACTTATTCGACAATGCCATCAGGATCACTCCACGGGTCCGTGCCTGAAGGTTTTCTTCGGCCAGGCCAAAAGGAAGATCTTGAAATTGCGGGGCTAATGTTTTTTGGTAAGCTTTGTAAGTTTCTTCAATGTTGATCAGCTCGAAGGGAGAACCCAGATTTTCAACCAATGCTAAAGAATCATCCACCGAATGACCGGACGAAAACTGAGAAGGGAGCAGCACCGAAAGCACATTTTCGTTCCCAAGTGCTTGGGTTGCTAAGGCCAACGTCACTGCTGAGTCGATGCCCCCGGATAAACCCAAAATGGCTTTTGTAAAATCCAACTTCTCAAAATAATTCTTCACGCCCATAACGAGCGCATCGTTTATCAGGCCAATTTTTTCTTTCCCTTCGGGGTAAGATGATATGGGCAAAGGGCGATGATGGGATTTTAGATTTTTGGTATCATAAATCTCAAAGTCCTCATTAAAGTAATCCAGTTCTTCCACAACTTTGCCATCGGCGTCAAGCACCAGGGAGCCTCCATCGAAAAGCAGTTCTGTTTGTGCACCAACGTGGTTTACATAAAACAATGGCAATGCATATTGCCGGGCATTGTCCCTTAAAATCCTCGTACGCTTGATGTATTGATTGTAGTTAAATGGCGAGGCAGCAATGTTGACCATCAAATCGGGCTGTAGCTTGGTCAACTCATCCATCGGGTTGATGGTATAAAGTGGGTTGTTATCGAGGTTCCACAAGTCTTCGCAAATAGTCAGGGCAATTTTTTCACCTTTGTATTCGATGAGTTGAAAAACCTTGTTCGGTTCAAAATAGCGGTACTCATCAAAAATATCGTAGTTGGGCAGCAAGGTTTTATGGATGATTTCCTTCACCTCGCCATCAGCGAGAAAGTAAGCGGAGTTGAAAAGATCTTTGCCCTGGAACTCAGGATTTTTAGTTGGTGCCCCAACAATGGCTGCAATTCCGTGGCAACATGATGCTACATCGTCAATTGCAATCCGGCATTTATCGATAAAATCATCAAACTCAAGAAAATCGCGTGGCGGGTAACCCGAAACGGCCAGCTCGGCAAAAACGATCAAATCGGC
>CAZBDF010000295.1:0-6389 GCA_964490385.1 uncultured Lentimicrobiaceae bacterium
TAAAAAAAACGGAAGGCCGTTTTCACAACCTTCCGCTCTATATCAAAATGAGGTTTTTCTAATATGTCCACAAAATACCAACGTTCACACCCAAGTATGACAATGGGCTGATGTATTCAGTTTCGAGGCCATAGTTGTAACGTACGTTAAACATCACATTGATACTTTCGTATGTTTGTATTGTAACACCAACTTCGGGTGCAAAAGCAAACTTCCACTCTTTATCCACAAGCGCATACATACCCATTTCGGTTCGGCGAGCAGTAAATATAGTACCAACATTGGCTGCAAAATAGGGTCGTACATAACTGCCTTCATTTAAATAATAGGCTGCATTAAAATACATTGGTACAGCATTGATGTATTTCCATTGTGTTCCATTAAGCGTTAAATTTTCCCTTGTAATTGTTGCTTTATCTGCTTTTTCATATAACACATTCCAACCCAGGCTTCCACCCACAGTTACATTATTATCCACAAACCAACGGCCATCCAAGGCTATTCCACGGAAACTTGCTTTGCTGATATAATCTTTGGTTGTACCCATCGGGAAACTCATATTGTAAGTCAGCGACCACATTGATTCGTCTTGTGCAAACATAGTGCTGCTAAACAATCCGAATAAAGCGATGATTAATATTTTTTTCATGATGATTCTATTTTAAAATTACTGAATGCGTTTATTATTTGATGTCTAAATATGGAGACTGCTCGAATGCCTGGTTAATCGTGTAGTCGATACGGCTGGTAGTGTTTGATGTACTTGCTCCAGCCAAGCCGTTTATCGCACCAACCCAAACGGAATTGATTGAATCATTTTCGGGAAGGATGTTCCCATGTTCAGCAAAATCCATCATGTTCATGATTACAGTTCCCGTGGTGTAGGTAGTAACTTGCGTTCCGCCACCCCAGTAAGGAGGATAATAGCCCCACCAATAGTTGGTGCTTTTATAATAAGGCCACCATCCCCAATAGTAAGGATACCAGGACCACACCTGGGTGTTCTCAGTCGCCGTAATCGATACTGTTACAACAACATCAGGAAGAGTGGTTTGGGGTTCGAGCTCTTTCGTGTAACCATAATTTACCATGTTTTGGTTTACAAGGTTCAGGATTTGCTGATCGAACTTACGGGTAATATCAACATTGTTGTCATCAAGCGTATCAATAATATGAATGATGGTGTCAGGAACCAGGTAAGTTTTGAATTCCTGAAAGTTTTTGTCCTTATCGTAAATAGTGGCCACTACGTCAAGATCAGAGTAGTTAACATCATCAGTAGGATAACATGACGCAAGAAACATTCCGGTAAAGGCCATAAATACCAGGACTACTGTTAATTGAATTTTCTTTTCCATTGGATTCTTAAATTTAATTTCTAAGTATTTGATTAATTTTTATTTAGGTTCAAATTGTTGATTGGTTTAACAATTTAATAAACCAACTATTATTCTGCTTTCCACAAAAAATGGTGGAACACGTCACCACAGGCTTTATCAATTGTTCTTTGGGTATCCTTTGGGTCTGAGCTGATTTCTCCTTCACCCCTTCCGTACCAAACCAATTGTACGGTTTTAGCGTCAACAATATCAACCATAAGACTTCCAGTTGAATATGTAGTTGTTGCGGCACCAGTAGAAACCCAACCATAGCCTCCGTCGTAGGTGTATGGATTGCCCGAATAGTAGCGGTTCCCGTAATTCATATTATAAGCGGGGTTGGTGTACATCATTGGTGCTGCAATACCAACACTTACCCCACCACCACCCTGGCGGGTTTCCTGGCCAACTTTCACAAAATAAGAAACAAGGAAATCAGGATTTTCAGCAGAATAACGGTAGCCTAAATTTTCAAGTTGTAAATCGATACCGGCCTCAATGCGTCTCTGTCTTTTTAAAGGAACCAGCGGGATCAGGGTTACCGAATCAAAAGGTATAGGAATGTAATTATAGGTATGATATTTTGTGAAATCGTTTTCCTTGTCATAATCCGACACTACTTTGAATGAAGAACTACATGCCGAAGCAATGAAAATTACAAAAACGATGAATAAAAAAGGTGAATTTTTATAGGTCATTGATTCTACTTGTTTTGTAAATCAGGTAAATATCTGATATTTTTTGAGCGTGCAAAGCTACACAAATAATCAAAAACCATTCCAGATAATAAATTTTTTTGGCTGCAATTGATGATAAGTTTTTTAAATACCTTTGTTAACATTCAAAACCTTAACTACGATGAAAAAATACCCATTCCATTTCGTTGCTGCAGCACACTTAATTCTTATTTTGTTTATGGTTTCCTGCAATTCCAGCACAGACCAGATATCAGGACAGGATAATCAAAACGAAAAGTACCTTGTGCTTAGTCCCGATGAGTACCATGACTTATTGCTGACCAAAGGAGAACTTGTGTATGTGCCTATTTATTCCGAAATTTTTGGGGCAAACCTGGATAAAAAGATCCAGCTATCGGCTACCTTGAGCATCCGAAACATTTCGATGGACAGCGAAATCATCGTTAGCACAGTTGATTTTTACGATACGCATGGTAAATTAATCAAACACTATCTGAAAAATCCTGTGAGGTTAAAACCTCTCGAAACCATCAGCTACCTGGTAGAGTATAAAGATTCGCGTGGTGGGGATGGCGCCAATTTTATAGTTAAATGGGATTCGGAACAAGAAGTGGCCGAACCGATTATCGAAGCAGTGATGATTGGAGCTTCATCAGCACTGGGCATTTCTTTTATCAGCCAGGGAAAAGTGATTGAATATTTGAATGATTAGTTAATTAGTATCCGTCTTTATAGTAAGTTTTTTGAATTATCAATAGCCCCGTCCTTTAGGGCGGGGATTGAATTGAAGGGTTGAAACACACACCGCCTTTTCGCTATTATTGCCAAAGGCAATAATAGCGAAAAGGCGGTGTGTGGGGTAATTTTAAACTCATTTTGTATGGAAAAACATTTCAATTACCCCAAATCTGTCATCTGCATAAATAGTATGATTTCGTCTTTTCGCTACTCTTCAATTCCCAAAAGGTCAAACATAAAAGCGTACTCCAGCGCGGTTTCCTTATATCTTTGAAACCTTCCCGAAGCACCCCCATGACCGGCATCCATATTAGTTTCTAGCAACACAAGGTTATCATCTGTTTTTAACTCCCGTAGTTTTGCCACCCATTTTGCCGGTTCCCAATATTGGACCTGAGAATCATGAAGTCCGGTTAGCACCAGCATATTTGTATAATCTTTGGCCTCAACCTGATCGTAAGGTGAGTATGATAACATATATTCGTAATACTCTTTTTCGTTTGGATTCCCCCACTCATCATATTCACCGGTGGTAAGTGGAATAGATTCGTCGAGCATGGTGGTTACCACATCAACAAAAGGTACATTAGCGATTATTCCTTTGAATAAATCAGATCGCATATTGTAAACTGCACCAACCAGCAAACCCCCGGCACTGCCACCTCCGGCAAACATTTTATCCGGCGAAGTGTATTTATTGTCCACGAGATATTCGGCACAATCGATAAAATCGTAAAAGGTGTTTTTCTTTTTTAGCAACTTCCCGTCTTCGTACCAATACCGGCCCATTTCCTGTCCACCACGGACGTGTGCAATCACATAAATGAATCCCCGGTCGAGCAAACTCAACCTTGAGGAATTAAAATATGCGTCCATACTGTATCCGTAAGATCCGTATCCATAAAGGAAAAGAGGTGCGCTACCATCTTTTTTAACCCCTTTGCGATAAACGAGAGATATAGGGACTTTTGCTCCATCACGTGCTTCAACAAAATGTCTTTCCGATTGGTAATTTGCCGGATCAAACCCACCTAAAACTTCAGTTTGCTTGAGCAAAGTTTTTTCTTTCGAAACCATGTTATAGTCATAAGTGGAATTAGGAGTGGTGAGGGACGTATATCCATATCTCAAAACGTCGGTTTTCATATCCGGATTGTAGGCCAGGTAAGCCAGGTAGGTCGGTTCACCAAAATTCAGGTAATGCTCCGAATTGTCTTTCCACTTAATAACCCTGAGGTTTATCAAACCTGCATTTCGCTCTTCGAGGACAAGAAAGTTTTCGAACAATTCAAATCCATTCAAAAAAGTATCGTCCCGGTTCGGGATAACTTCTTCCCAGTTTTTCTTCCCGGTTTTTGCCAAAGGGGTTTTCATCAACCTGAAGTTTTTCGCATCAAGGTTGGTGCGGATATAAAAATGATTGGCAAAATGATCGATGGAATACTCGAGATCACGCTCACGTGGCTGAAAAATTTTGAAACTTCCGTTGGGATCGTCTGCATCCAAATATCTGAACTCAGTAGAAAGTGTGCTTCCTGATCCAATAAAAATATAATCCCTCGATTTTGAGCTGTACACAAACGTGCTGAAAGTATCATTGTCTTCATGAAAAACCAAAACATCAGCCGTGGAAGGCTTAAAAATATTGTGCTTAAGTATTTTGAATGCCCTCAATGAAGCATCTTTGATGGTGTAAAAAAAGGTTTGGTTATCGTTGGCCCAGGCGCCACCACCTGTAGTGTTTGGTATTTTATTTTCAAGAATTTCGCCAGTTTCGAGATTTTTGTAATGGATATCATATTGGCGCCGGCTCACGGTATCCACACCAAAAGCCAGTAATTTATTGTCGGGGCTAACATTCAATCCCGAAACAGAATAGTAGTTATATCCTTCAGCCATTTCGTTAACATTGAGCATGATCTCTTCGTCAGCTTCCATGCTCTCCTTTTTCCGGCAATGGATGGGGTATTCTTTACCTTCCTCGTAACGGGTATAGTAAAAATAACCATTCCGCTTGTAAGGTACCGATTCATCAGTTTGCTTGATCCGGCCAACAATTTCATCAAACAAACTCTCCTGAAATTCTTCGGTATGTTTAAGTACAGTTTCTGTATAAGCGTTCTCCTCATCAAGGTACGAAATTACTTCAAGGTCCTCGCGGTCGTTGAGCCAATAATAGTTATCCACCCTGGTGTGCCCATGGGCAGTGAGCTCTTTTTTAACTTTTTTCGCTTTAGGCGATTTGGGGTTTTTGTCTGCCATGTTAGTACAAAATGTTAATACAAAAATGCTTGCCAACAGGCTAACAAATAATGACACAGAATTGAATGTTTTCATTGTTCTTCAAGTTTTTGTTAAAAAGTGGCGAAAGGTAATAATTATCAACAAACTAGCTCCAGAAAAGTTTTGGACAAGGATAATTTAAAAGCTTTCTTATTTAGTGCAATCTGGCAAACAGCTTGTCAGAAATACATATGGAAGATCTCCAATCAACCACAATCTTTATTTATCGTCATTACAAATTTATCGGATTAATTTACGAAGTAAGAATTTCAAGTACTTTTACGCTTGAAAATGGATGTCGGAAAATTAAATACCAATCAGCAAAACTCTCGCCAGAAAAGTGCTAAAAAAGGAAGGAATTTCTTGATGCACATCCATCCCTATCGTTTGCCTGAAACAAACCTTCGGTTTACACACACCTGGGGCCTTGGAGGTATGGCTGCCACGCTAATCGTACTACAGTTTTTTACCGGTATTTTGTTGCGGTTTCATTATGAGGCAAGTCCGCAATCGGCTTTCGATTCCATCCTGCGGATTCAGGAAGGGCTGATTTTTGGGAAATTTGTAAGGAACATCCACCATTGGAGCGGCATGTTTTTAATCGTCATCTCGTTCCTGCACCTGATCAGGGTATTTCTGTCGGGAGCCTTCATTAAGCCCAGGCACTGGAACTGGGTTATTGGCATTGCCCTGCTGTTGAGTGTTGTGTTTATTAACTTTACAGGATATTTATTGCCCTGGGACCAACTCTCGTACTGGGCCATTACTGTTAGCACCAATATGCTCGATTATGTGCCATTGGCCGGCCAATGGTTTAAAGAACTGATAAGGGGAGGTGCTGAAGTTGGGGCATCAACACTGCTCAATTTCTACACTTTCCACACGGGAATTTTCCCGGTATTGCTCATTATCCTAATGATGATACATTTTTGGAAGGTAAGGAAAGCCGGGGGTGTAATTTTGCCACGAAATGGTTCATCATCTGATGTTATACGTATTGAAACTAATCCACATTTAATTAAGCGAGAAGCGGTGGTTGCGATGGCTTTGTTGGCATTTGTGTTTTTATTCAGTACTTTATTTGATGCCCCTTTGCAAGAAAAAGCCAATCCGGCCTTCAGCCCTAATCCGGCAAAGGCACCCTGGTATTTTCAGGGCATTCAGGAATTAATCCTTCATTTTCATCCCTTTTTCGCTGTCGTACTAATTCCTTCAATATTATTGGCAGGTGCTGCCGCCATTCCATTTTTGAAATATTCAAGCAGCAATGGTAAGGTGGATTTTACAATGA
>CAZBDF010000296.1:0-3116 GCA_964490385.1 uncultured Lentimicrobiaceae bacterium
TAAAAGATTATAAATCCACATATAAGTTTACGCCAAAAGCTGTTGAATTACCTTTTTTCGAAGATTTTAAACAAAAGGATATCTACCCTGACACCAACAGATGGGTTGACTATTATGTATATATCAACAGCGACTTCCCCTACTTGCCACCTACCTGGGGCGCTGCCACTTTTGACGTGCTGGATGCATTGGGAAATGTTTATAGCGATGCCAACCCATTGCTGTTTAAGGCTGATCAATTAACTTCAAGGCCAATCAGGCTCGACTCAGTTTTTGAACCTACGGCAAAGGCCCTCAGCCCTGCCGATTCAGTTTACCTGAGCTTTTACTACCAGCCGCAAGGCCGTGGAAATGATCCACAGCCAAAGGATTCGCTGGTGCTGGAATTTGGCCATTATACCAACGACTCCATCTTTTGGTATGTTGACTCCATCGAAATAAGTTTAGGGGTTTATATCAGCCCTGATGATACAATTTTCCCGGGCGATATTTTGTTTTCGCCCTGCGACTCCACTTGGGGCACAACGGTTTCAGACACCTTGTATTTCCTCGATTATGTAACCTTGCCCTGCGATTCAGTTTATCGGCCCGACACCGATTGGGAATGGGTTTGGTCATCCAAAGGCATGACCCTCGATACATTTAAGGTTAATGTTGCGAATACCGACACTGGTTACTTCAAGCAAGTCATGATCCCATTAACTGATACAAACTATTTCAGAGAAGATTTTCAATTCAGGTTTTTTAATTACGCCAGCATTGCCAGTGATAACCTACAAAGCTGGCAAAGCAATTGCGACTATTGGAGTGTCGATTTTATTTACCTGAACCATGGACGTACACGTGAGGACACCACTTATGAGTACATTACATTTACCGATCGCGCCCCGTCATTCCTAAAGGAATATGAAAGCATGCCCTTTACACAGTACCGCGATGACCCCACAAACGCGATTAAAGGTGGGCTTGAAATGTACATCAGTAACATGGACGATATTCAGCAAACGGCCAATTATTTTTACACTGTTGATAATGATGCCGGAGGTGAAGTTTACACCTATCCGGGTGGTAGTTGGAGCCTTGAGAAATTTATTGATTATGGCTACATCACCTATCAGCCTTTTGCTTTTCCAGAAGTTCAAGGAATTTTTCCACCATTCGGAAACCGCGACAGTGCCTACTTTGATATTACCCACTACCTCGTCGGCGACCAGGCACTTGGCTTATCCGACACGATGAGCTACCGGCAAAAATTTTATAATTATTATGCTTACGATGACGGCACAGCTGAGTTTGGATATGGATTAACACCTGCCGGGTCGCAATTGGCCTATCAATTTACTTTGAGTAAAAGGGACACATTGCGTGCTGTTCAAATGTTTTTTAACAAGACACTTACCGGTGCAAATGAGCAATTTTTCTACCTTGCAGTTTGGAAAGATCTAAATGGCAAACCCGGAGATATTGTTTACATCAAAGAGCGTGAGAAGCCCTATTTTGAAGACAGCCTTTATAGGTTCCATACTTACTACCTTGATTCGGTATTGCCGGTACAGGGTACTTTTTATGTTGGGTGGATACAAACAACAACCCATAACCTCAATGTGGGTTTTGATTCGTACAATGATGCAAGTGCGCATATTTTTTACAATACAAGTGGTGTATGGGACAGATCAAGCTTTACCGGCTCATTGATGATAAGGCCGGTATTAGGCAAAAAACTTAAAGATGACCCTGAATTAAAAACTGGGAGTGTGGACTATTTCCTTGTTTCCCCAAATCCTTCGTTAGATGGTAAACTCTCGATCAAGTTTATGGGCCAGCCCCGTGGAGAAACCAAGGCTATTGAAATACTGCCGGATGATGAAGTAAGCAATTATATTGAAGTGGAAGTCTATAATATTGTTGGGCAAAGGGTTTATTATTCACCTTATAACCCTCAAATCAATTTGTCATTTCTCGAACCGGGCATTTATGTAATGCGCTTAAACGATAAAAGCAACAACAATTCGATGGTACAAAAGCTGATAATTACCCAATAGCTTATGACCGAAATTCCCAATGAAATAAACGAAGAACAAGATGAACTGTATGAGCATCATCGTATAAGCTGCGATCCGAAGCAGAGTCCCATCCGTATTGACAAATTCCTGTTCAACAGGATTGAAAATGTTTCCAGAAATAAGATTCAAAATGCTGCAAAAGCCGGTAATATCCTTGTAAATGAGAATCCCGTAAAACCCAATTACAAGACCAGGCCAGGTGACGTAATTACCATTGTCCTGCCTAATCCTGTGCAGGAATTTGAGGTAATTCCGGAGGACATCCCAATCGAAGTGCTTTTTGAAGACGATGATATCATGGTGGTGAACAAGGAGGCTGGCATGGTGGTACATCCCGGCCACGGAAATTATACCGGCACCCTGCTGAATGCACTTGCTTTTTATTACAAAGACAACGAAGATATTGCACCTGCCCTGGTTCACCGCATCGATAAGGATACCTCGGGTGTGTTGCTGATAGCTAAAACTGAATTGGCACAAACCCGCCTTGGTAAACAATTTTTCGATCATAGCATCGACCGTACTTACAAAGCATTGGTATGGGGTGAACCTACTCCGGCTGAGGGAACCATAACCGGGAACATTGGCCGCAATCCAAATAACAGGCTTCAAATGTTTGTTTTTGAAGATGACGAACTGGGAAAGCATGCCGTAACACATTATAAAAATATCGAGCGCTTTGGCTATGTCACCCTGTTAGAATGCCAACTGGAAACAGGTCGCACCCACCAGATCAGGGCGCATTTTAAATATATCGGTCACCCATTGTTTAACGATGCACGCTATGGCGGCGACCAGGTACTCAAAGGAACGACATTTACGAAATATAAACAATTCATCCAGAATTGTTTTCGGATTATCCCCAGGCAGGCACTCCATGCCGCCTCTCTGGGTTTTGTTCATCCTATCACAAATAAGGACATGTTTTTTGAAAGCCCGCTGCCAACTGATATGCATGATGCCCTCGAAAAGTGGAGACACTATACCCGGCATAAGGGTTTGTTTGAGGATGAATAGGGGAATTGGAGAAATGGAGTGATGGAGTATTGGAGT
>CAZBDF010000296.1:3216-6378 GCA_964490385.1 uncultured Lentimicrobiaceae bacterium
TCGATGGTGGTCAGTATAGAGAAATCAAAATAGGACAGCAGCGAGCCGTTTCTATCAAACTCACCCATCAAATATTCGTTCATCGTAAAACCAGGGCCGCTATCCCTTCGTGCCTCAAGGCTTGCATCCCTTTGATTGGAGTGTTTGTAGGATATAAACTAAAATTGGCACTCCCATTTTGGATATCGGATATCAATTTAACAAAAAAGCTGCCCCGTAAACGAGGCAGCTTTCAATATTTAAAGACCTTAGCTTCTGCTATTTCTTATCTTCTTCACCCTCTTTGGGTTCTTCTTTCTTCTCTTCCTTCACTTCAGCTTTAGGTTCTTCTTTCTTCGTTGCAGCTTTCTTCTCCTCTTTCACTTCTTCCTTCACTTCTTCTGCTTTTGGCTCTTCTTTCTTCTCTTCCTTCACTTCAACCTTTGGCTCTTCTTTCTTCTCTTCCTTTACTTCAGCCTTTGGTTCTTCTTTCTTCTCTTCCTTCACTTCAGCCTTTGGTTCTTCTTTCTTGGCTTTAGCTTTCTTTTCAGCAGGCTTTTCTTCCTTTACCTCTTCAGCTTTTAGATCTTCCTTTTCCTCTACTTTTTTTGCAGCCGGCTTAGCTTTTTGCTCTTTCTCTTCCTGCTTCTTGGCATAGGTTTCCAGCTTTTCGCGTGCTTCCTGTTCCATATTGGATTTCAGTTCAGCAAGGCCACCTATATCACCAAAGGTTGACCTTTCAAGGTTATCCTTGATCTTTCTAACCGATTGCTTGGTATTACGCTGTTGCGTTTTTTGCTCTTTGTCTTCCTTAGCTTTTTCAGCATATTGTGTATCCTGGAAAATGCGTGAGTGCGAAAGAATGATCTTCTTATTTTCTTTCGAGAATTCAATCACCTTGAAATCGTTGGTTTCATCAACCTTGATCATGGTATTGTCTTCCTTCTGCAAATGGCGTGTTGGTGCAAATCCTTCAACTCCGTAAGGCAGTGTTACAACCATACCTTTGTCGTTGGAACTGGCAACGGTGCCTTTGTGGATTGAACCTACTGTAAATACGCTTTCGAAAACATCCCATGGGTTCTCTTCGAGTTGCTTGTGGCCGAGGCTGAGCCTACGGTTTTCTTCATCAACATCAAGAACAACCACTTCAATCTTCTCACCAATCTTTGTAAATTCAGCTGGATGCTTGATCTTCTTCGACCATGAAAGGTCTGAAATGTGGATCAGGCCATCAACGCCTTCTTCGAGTTCAACAAAAATACCGAAATTGGTAAAGTTACGTACAGTTGCAGTGTGCTTCGATCCAACTGGATACCTGTCTTTGATATCTTTCCATGGATCCGGGATGAGTTGCTTCATACCCAGTGACATTTTACGCTCTTCGCGGTCGAGGGTAAGGATGATGGCTTCTACTTCGTCGCCAACTTTCAGGAAGTCCTGAGCGGTGCGCAAGTGCTGCGACCATGACATTTCAGAAACGTGGATCAGTCCTTCAACGCCGGTAGCAATTTCGATAAATGCACCATAATCGGCAATAACAACAACTTTACCAGTCACTTTATCACCTACCTTAAGGTTGGTATCCAGTGCATCCCATGGATGAGGAGTAAGTTGCTTGAGGCCAAGGGCGATACGCTTCTTGTTATCATCAAAGTCGAGGATAACAACTTTGATTTTCTGATCAAGTTCAACAATCTCTTCAGGATGGTTGATCCTGCCCCATGAAAGGTCGGTAATGTGTACAAGGCCGTCAACACCACCAAGGTCAACAAATACACCATAAGAGGTAATGTTTTTAACGGTACCTTCAAGTACCTGTCCTTTTTCGAGTTTCGAGATAATCTCAGCTTTTTGCTGTTCCAGTTCACGCTCGATAAGCGCTTTGTGCGAAACAACAACATTTTTATATTCGTGGTTGATTTTCACAACCTTGAATTCCATTACTTTGTCAACATAAATATCATAATCACGGATAGGCTTCACATCAATTTGTGAACCTGGGAGGAAGGCTTCAATTCCGAAAACATCAACGATCAAACCACCTTTGGTGCGGCTCTTAACATAACCTGTGATCACTTCTTCTTTTTCGAATGCTTCGTTTACCCTTTCCCATGATTTAAGGATGCGTGCCTTTTTGTGCGACAACAACAACTGGCCATTCTGGTCTTCCTGGCTTTCAACATAAACTTCAATAGGATCGCCAACTTTGAGTTCTGGGTTGTACCTGAGTTCGGCACGTGGAATAACGCCATCAGATTTAAAGTTGATGTTTACCACAACTTCGCGGTCGTTCAATCCAACAATAGTTCCTTCAACAACTTCTTGCTCGGCAACAGAACTGAATGTTTTAGTGTACAGATCTTCGAGTTTTTCACGCTCTGCAACAGTGTAAGTTTCATGGTGTTTTCCTACCTGGTCCCAATCGAAATCTTCGGGAGGGGTTAATGGTGCTTTAGGAGCTTTAGGCTTTGCTTCTTCTGCAACGGCATCTTCAACTACCTCGGCAACTGCTGCAGTTTCGGCTGCTTCAACAACTGCTTCTTTTTCGGCAACAACTTCTTCTACAATTTCTTCAATTGCGGCTACTTCCTCAACAGCCTCTTCAACTGCGGCCACTTCTTCTACTGCTGCTTCAACAGCAATTTCTTCAACCTTTTCAGCAACTGCTTCTTCAACAGCAACTGCTTCAGCGGCTGCTTCAATAGCTACTTCTTCAACTGCCTCAACAATTGGGGTTTCTGCCACAACTTCTTCAGCAACTTCTTCTACTTTCTTTTTTGCTTCGGGAGTTGGTTCGTTGGCAGGAGTGGCTTGGTTTTCCGCTTCCTGGTTGACTTTTTCTTGTTCGTTAGTCATTAAAAATATTCTTTATGGATGCTGCCTTTTCACCCGGGTTATTAAAAAACGTTTCAAACCTTTGCAAGTGTGTGATTTTTAGGCACTAAAACCCACTCCTGCAAATTCAGGGGTGCAAAAGTAGGAATTTATTTCGGTTTAGCAACAAAATGATGGGGGAATTTTCCTTGATAAAGAATAAGTTACGTGTTGAAAACTGGAGTGGTGGAGAGATGAAAAGACATAGAGACGGAGAGCTGGAGTGCTGTAGTAAAAGGGATGCAAACCCTGAGGCACGAGGGGATGGCTGCCCTAGCCGATTATCACTGCTGGTTTTCAAGGTTT
>CAZBDF010000297.1:0-6332 GCA_964490385.1 uncultured Lentimicrobiaceae bacterium
TAGTAGCATCCAATATATAGAAAATCAATTTACACCACCCCACCTTCCAGGTCTCTTCTCCAAACGTCAAACGTCAAACGTGAAACTCTGGACTCTCAATTTAGAAATATTCCAATTTAATATTTCATACTATCTTTGCCGCTCTTAAAAACAATGATACCATGGCTTATAATTTATTAAAAGGAAAAAAAGGAATTATTTTCGGTGCACTGAATAATATGTCCATTGCATGGAAAGTGGCTGAACAAGCCCACGAAGAAGGTGCAAGTTTTGTATTGACCAATACACCGGTGGCGATGCGTTTTGGCGAGTTGGATGAATTGGCCAAAAAAACCGGCTCAATAATTATTCCGGCGGATGCCAGCAGCGAAAAAGATTTGGAAGAACTGGTGAAAAAGACCATGGATCATTTTGGTGGCAAAATTGATTTTGTCCTGCATGCCATTGGTATGTCGATGAACGTACGTAAAGGCAATGTTTATAACGAACTCAACTATAATTACCTCGCTAAAACCCTTGATGTTTCTGCAATTTCTTTTCATAAATTGTTGCAGGTGGCTTATAGGCTCGATGCCATAAATGAGTGGGGGTCGGTAGTTGCCTTATCTTATGTTGCAGCCCAACGTACACTTTACCGTTACAACGATATGGCTGATGCCAAGGCTTTGCTCGAGTCGATTGCGCGTAGTTTTGGATATATTTATGGACGGGAGCGTAAAGTGAGGGTGAATACAATTTCACAATCGCCTACCCGGACAACGGCTGGTAGCGGGGTAAAAGGGATGGATGCTTTGTTGGATTTTACCGAACGCATGTCGCCATTGGGCAATGCTGATGCACTGGAGTGTGCCGAATATTGCGTGACACTTTTCTCGGACCTTACCAAAAAAGTGACCATGCAAAATCTTTTCCATGACGGTGGCTTCTCGAGCATGGGCATGAGCAACCGGGCTATGCAAATGTACAACCGTAGTTTGGAGTGTGATGATTGTCCGGATGAGGATGATGAGGTTAAATTGGATTAGGCCTAATAGATTTTAATATGCTTTGAATTTATTAGTTGTCATTATAGTTGTTAATCTTCAGAGTTTTGTATCTTTGAGAAAAAGTATAACTTATGATAATTGAAAGAACAAAAAATGAAATAGTGATAAAAATTCCTGCCACAGTTGAAACTGATGACTTACAAGATTTTGTTGATTACATCCGATATAAAGAGTTAACCTCTGATATTGAAGTGCCACAAAGCATTATTGATGGATTAGCTTCTGATTTGAATAATTCCTGGTGGAGTATGAACAGAGATAAGTTTATGAAATGAAACTTATTGTTGATACAAATATTCTGTTCAGCGGAATGCTAAACCAAAAAAGCAGAATTGGTAAGGTATTGTTAAGCCACCACAAACACTTTCAACTTTTTGCGTGCAGCTATTTAAAGGAAGAACTCAAAAGCCATCTGCCAAAATTATTGAAAATTTCTGGGAAGACGCTTGCAGAATTAAATAAACTGAGGAATTATTGACAAAGAATATTAAATTTATCAATGAGTACTTTATTCCTAAAGAAAGTATCATAGCTTCTGAAGTTCTTGTTAGTGATATTGATCCTGGTGACACATTGCATGTTGCTTTGACAATGTTTTTAAAAGGTAAACTTTGGACAGGAGATAAGAAGTTAGTCTCTGGCTTGACAAGAAAAGGGTTTCTCGATTGTATAACCACAAATGAATTGCTGAAATTAATTAGTGAAATTGAAGCGTAAAGTATTGTATTTGTTAAATCATAAATCTGAGCTAATCTGAGAAACTTGTCTTGCCGAAGATGGTCTGTGGCTGATATACTAATCCAAGATATTTTCTATTAAAGTTCCATTTCCTTCATCAAAATCCATCATCGCATTGATCAACTTGAATTTTGTAAATTTATAAAGGTCGTCTGTTTTAATCTGAGCAGTTTTAATCTTGCCTTTTTCTAACAATGCTGCTCTCATAGTTCCTTTTAATAATGGCTGGTCCGGTGTGAGCCAACTTTTCCCATTAAAGAAAACTATATTCGAGTAGGAGGTGTCAGTGATAAATCCGTTTTTTACAATCAGTATTTCATTGCAATCTCCTTTTCGGGAAAGTAGTTTTTCAAGTCTTGATCGGTCAGAAAATTTGAAACGGTAATCTATTTCATTGTCAATAACAAGTTTAAGGGTTTCGACTATTTTTGCTTTATATCGAATAAACTCAATTTTACCTACCTCTGTACCATAAATTACCCGGCACATAAAGACACCTGTACTGGCAATATCCGGGACTTCAATCATTGATTTCAAGTTAATTGAATTCTCCAGTCCCAAAAAATCACTCCTCGACCTGTTCATCCTTTCCTGGTGAAATTGGAGGTTTTGTAAAACGCCGTTTTTAACTTTTATGGTTTCGATGAATGGGTACATAGATCTTTTGGATAAGTTCTTCGTATTCTTTTCTGGTATCGCTCATTGAGGTGATCCCCCCGCCACTTTTAAAATAAAGCTGATCATTTTCCTTTTCGATAAAGCGTATCATCACTGCACTGTCCAGATTTTTTCCATCAAAATAACCAAAAATGCCGGTATAAAAATCCCTGTTATAATTTTCAACCCGCTCGATTATTTCCACGGTCTTTGGTTTTGGTGCTCCTGTTATCGATCCGGCCGGAAGAAGCTTTAAAACTATTTCACCCAGGTTTGAAGCATAATTTTCCGGGAGTTGCCCCGAAATTTTTGAACTCATTTGAAGCAATTCGCCTTTGTGGGTTTTTACTTTTTCGATGTACCGGAATTGATCGACTTTAACATCCTCAGCAACCATACTCAGGTCGTTCCTTATCAAATCGACGATAGTGTGATGTTCGGCAAGTTCTTTCTCATCTTCCAGAAGTTTCCTTTCAGCATCTGGTATTGTAGCATCAATAGTCCCTTTCATTGGATAAGAAGAAATAACTCTATCCTCAATATTCACAAAACATTCGGGGCTGAAAACCGTAAATTCATCACGAAAGTAAAGCTTGTATTTAGCTTTGCTGAATTGATAGATTTCCTTTAGCGAAAGGTTAGTTTCAATTTTACTCTTGAATGTCAGGTTGAGCAAGTAGGTATTGCCATGTCCGATTTCATTCTGGACTAGATTAAAAGCCTTTTTGTAGGTGTTGAAATCTGGTGCAGACAAGTTGAATGTGAAAGTTTTGCAGCTTTCACTTGTTCCAATAGAATTTACTCCGGGTAGTTGAAAAGAAATGTCTTCCGGAATTTCATTGGCAGGAAACAAAAGCGGATTTTTCATGGCAAAATCAATCACGAATAAAAAAGCCCGCCCCTGTGACGCTAAAGCGTTTACCTTTGCAATGAAATCAGTTTTTATATTTTGCCGCGCTAACAATGAAAGTACTTTTGGTTGATAATCATGATTCGTTCACCTATAACCTGGTGAACATTCTCCGCAAAAATAAGCAAGTCGTGCTTGAAGTAGTGAAAAATGATGAAATTAAACTGGATGAAGTTGCAAAATTTGACAAGATCATATTTTCGCCCGGCCCTGATATTCCGAAACAGGGTGATATAATGTGGCAAATTCTTGATCGCTACAAAAATGAAAAAAGCATCCTCGGGGTTTGCCTGGGTATGCAAGCCATTGGACTGTACTTCGGCGCAAAACTGACCAATCTACAGCGTGTCTTCCATGGTGTTACACGGCAAATCGAAATTCTGGATACCCATGAATTGCTGTACAAAAACATTGAATCACCTTTCACCGGTGGCCTCTATCATTCCTGGGTTGTAGAAGAATCTGGTTTTCCTGAAGATTTAAAAATCACTTCAAAAAGCGAATATGGATTCATCATGTCGCTTCGGCATCTTAAGTTTGATATTTCTGGTGTGCAATTCCATCCCGAATCGGTGATGACGCCGGCGGGGGAGAGGATGGTGGAGAATTGGTTGGGGGTTTAGGTGCCATTCTAAAATGTCAAAAAGAAGTATTGTTGATTGATGATTAACGATGTATGATTTTTGAATTAAAAATCAAGCAGCCCAATTTTATTAATTGAACTCATAAAACATGGCACATGTTTTATGAGCCATATTTTATGATATTTTTAATGGTTTTGTAAAAAAAATCAAAAGCTATTGTAAAAGCGGGTGTTGTACAAAAACCGTCGGCTGTTGATTTTCTGATGAAATACAAACTGCCATCCAGTTCATCAAGCTTGCAGGCCCTCCATGCATTGGTCGAAAAGGAAATGATTTACCTCGGCCTTGATGGATACAAATGCTATGATGTTTTTTTCAGGCGCTTCCTTGAGCGGTATTTTTGATCGGATTTTGTATTTGAATACAGGAAATGACAACAAGTTTTGTGATGACTTACAATAAAGGCCGCGGGTTTTAACTCGCGGCCTTAACTGTTCACAAAGTTTGTTGTCTTATTTTTTGATAATTTTATCAGTTTTAACTAAATGTCTATTCTCATCTTTTACTTTTAATAAATATGTTCCACTATTAAATTGGCTAATGTTAATTACAAATTCAATTCCTCTATATTCTTGCATAAAAATCATTTTGCCTATAAAATCATATATTTCAACTGAAAGATGTTTTTCTTCCTGCGAAGGTATTTGGATTCTAATATAATCGTCACTTGGGTTTGGGTACATGATTACATCAACATTTTTCTGCGGTTTTATTATATTTGTAATCTGATTTGTTGAAAGATTTCCATTGTCATCAACTGTTAGTTTCCATTTTGTGTCGCTTGGCGAGGTCATAACTAATCCATAACCTTGATCAATTTGTATGTTGCCATTTACTTCTAGTTTTTCTTCTGGTTCATCTGCGCCTGTTCCAATTCCAACTTTACCATCATTGTAATGGATTCCATAATTATTTGTCTGCCATTGGCTGAAAACACTTGAATTAATTAACACCAAAAAGAGCGTTGCGAAACTTAATAATGTTAAATTCTTCATAATTAATAAATTTTAGTTAATATGAAGCAAAATTAGACCTTCTGATAGGTTTTGGTTTTCCTCAGACATGAGTATTAAAAAGATTGGTGTAGTGAAATATTGATACTCGAGACCAAGTATCTTTGATAAGAGTTATAGAGAACTTAATAATTCCATACTGGAACCGACCCCAACCTTCCCCAAAATCCTCCTCCTGTGCGTATCCACAGTATGGCGGGAAAGCTCTAGGATTTTGCCTATTTCCTGGCTGGTTTTGTTTTGAAGAAGGAGCCCGACAATCTGGATCTCACGTTCAGTGAGTTTGTGAGCCAGGGCAAAAATGGCAAATTTTTCGTTGGTTTTAGGTGCGGTTTTTTCTTTGTAGCGTTCAAGGGTTTCCCGGAGTTCATCAATATCAACAGATAGCAAATAGTACAAAAGTAAAGTAAAGTAAAAGGAATCGCAAGCACGAAAGGGCTAAGAAAGAAACCTGCCAAAGGCCTCCGTATTAGTAGTAATATAATTTTTTTGACTGCTGGCATAGGGGTTATTAATTTGCCCAGAATCTTATAGCTTACTCAACCGTGAGTATAAAAGTACTTAATGAAAATTGAAAAATACAGGGGAAAAGTATAATTTGAAAGGATTCCGAATAATAATTCGCATACCTAAATGGATAATTATGATCTTCCAAATTTCTAAATCAGCGGACCCATCAAAAACTCACGGATATTCATCTGGATAATCCCTGAATAATTGGAGGCAGGGAATTCATCCATCGAAAAATAGCAAAAGTTTCAAACATACATGAAACTATTACAAGAAATGTCTATTTCTTCATTTATGTTTTATGGAATAACTTTAAGGAATAGGAGCAAGTCATGTGCATTTAGGCTGAATTTTGTATAATTATTTATTGGAGTTCGCCGGATATTTGTTTATCCACTACGTGGAAAGGATAATCATTCTTATCATCAAGTATCTACAATACTTTATCCACGCTTCGCAGCGAGGTGAGTTCCACGTAGTGCTCGCCTCGCTGCGAAGCGGGTTCGCCGTAGGCGATTAAGTATTGTAGTGGTAAAGTAACACGCAATTCTTTCATACCTTGTAGAGCCCGCCTTGCCGCGAGGCAGGGTTCGACTGGTAAGGGCTTTTGTAAATCAGAATGTTTTTTAACTGGACAATAGTGATAAATATTTACAAATTCCGGCCTAATCAAACAAACTCATTTGCTTTTTATCGCTGTCGTCTGTTTTTTTCTTTTTTTCCGTTGCATCCGGCCTTGGTGGTTCTTGCGCTTTTTTATCTGATGCTGGTAAGGGCACATTTTTCTTAGCCGGTGCTTCAACTTGAGCCAACT
>CAZBDF010000298.1:0-6288 GCA_964490385.1 uncultured Lentimicrobiaceae bacterium
GAAGAAGAATATTATATGGTGGAAGCTGCCGCCCAAATGCACTGCAAGCCTGAGGTAGAATTCAAGATGAAGGAATGGAACGTGGATGGGAAGATGGTACTTGAAATTGATATCCCTAAGCGTAGCAACGACCCGATTTCCGCTCCTGACAAGGATGGGAAAATGATGGTTTACATCCGGGTGAAAGATCAGAACCTGCTTGCCAACACCGTGCTGCTAAGTGTGTGGAGATTGAAAAATAGGAAAAAGGGTATTACTATTCGCTATACAGATAAGGAAAAAATACTGCTCGATTATATTGATAAAAACGGAACGATTACGCTGTCGAAATTCAGGAATATAGCCGGTATTTCACGCAAAGTAGCTGAAAAAATTTTGGTGGATTTGATAACTTTAAAGATCATTAATATGGAAGTAACTGAAAAGGAAGTCTTTTATCATATTAACCCTAAGCTCAAGAATGATTGAATGCGGGAATGATTGAATGTGGCAATGTTGAGCGAAGCGCCTGTCCCTTTCGTACGGGGAAATCCCGCCACTGCGGGGATAGAATGAGGGTGATATTTGAAGTACACTGTTCCCCTTATCTGCCTGAGCTGGAATAGCCAGAACCATGAAGAGCTTAAATTGTTTTTGTCCGTTTGGTCAGTTATTTGCTGATAGCGAGGAAACTAACGATTTTTGATATCACAGTATCGATTTACATCTTAAATCAAAAATCGTTAATCATCAATCATAAATAATTTCTTTCCAACGACCGAAGGAAGTCCGTACGGAAAAAAGCATCGATTTTTTTGATAACACACTATGTACCCAATTCCCCTTATAAACCCTATTTCCCCAATAACCCGTTACAAATACCTTTTAGTCTTGTCTTTGTAAGTTTGATACTCCTGGCCGAATTTTTCTTCAAGGAACTTTTCTTCTTTTCCAATAATCAGGTGGTGGATGAGGATGCCGACAAAGGCAAAGGCCATGTTAAAATAGTTTGGTACAAATAGATTTGAGGCTATAGCCAGCAAATACAGCCCAAAGTACATTGGGTTGCGGCTGAGGCGGTATATACCTGTGGTTTTAAGTTCAATTATGTCGTTTTTTGGAAGCCCCATTTTTGTGTAGCGGTTCAGGTGCAAAAGCGAAAAATAGAGCATCAGCATTCCTTCGAAGGCAATTAGCACTGCCATCCATTTCAGAAAATCAGGTAGAAAAATCATTGTAAGTTGAAAACCTAAAGCCTCCAGCAATAAAAAAAGGCAAGGAATAAGAATACTTATTTTGCCAATAATCTGTAATGGAAAGTTAATAGTTGGTCTGCCAAAAAGTTCGCCCCCCTGCATTTTTACTTTTGAAATCACAGTAAAGAAAATGATAAAAAGAATTATAAAAAGAACGATGATGATCAGGTTTTGCACTATCATTATTGTAAAATTAATTGAAAGCCTTCTTTAACCCCTCCACCCAGTTTTTAATGCGCACATCTGTAAGTTCGGGTTGATTGTCGTCATCAATAGCCAGGCCTACAAACTGGTTGTTTTTTATTGCAAGGGATATTTCGAAATCGTAACCTTCAATGGACGTATATCCAACAACATTTTCCTTTGCTGGAATGTGGTGGTGCAACATGCCCATGCCGTTTACAAAACTATCAGCCCAGATAAGTTGGTCGCCAACACCAAACAAAGCAATTTTTTTGGAAGAAAAATCCATTGCCCCAAGTTTGCCGGCAATGTTTTCCCAGTCTTCCTGCATTTCGCCCAAGCCCCATGTTGAGGTTCCGAATATGAAATTTTCATATTGCTTTATGGAAGCCTCGTTAAAATTCTCGATATTGTTGATGTCTGACACATCTGAGCCAAAAGCCTTTCTGATTTTCTCTGCAATGGTTTTTGTGTATCCAAGGGTCGATCCGTAAAATATACCAACTTTTTTCATGTGTATTGTATTTGGGTCAAATTCATATTTTGATATCTTTAACACGCTTATGGGGGATTTGTTTTAATTCAAGCTATAATTTTTTACTACTTTCGGTACTTATTATCCTAAAATGAAAAAATCAACATTAACAAACATACGAAAAGACTACACCAGTGGTTCGTTGGATATTACAAATGTGGACGGAAATCCCATTCGCCAGTTTAGCTTTTGGATGAATGAAGTATTGGAAGCCGGGATTGATGAACCCAATGCTATGATACTGGCTACCACCGGGAGCGATAAACAACCTTCTGCAAGGATTGTTTTGTTAAGGGATTTCAACGACGATGGCTTTGTGTTTTACACTAATTACTCTAGCCTAAAAGGAAATCAGATTGATGAGAATCCAAATGTTGCACTCACTTTTTTCTGGAAAGAGTTGGAAAGGCAGATAAGAATTGAAGGCCTGGCCGAAAAAATATCTGATGGAGAGTCTGAAAAATATTTTCACGCCCGTCCATTCGAAAGCAGGTTGAGTGCTGTAATTTCTGCACAGAGCAAACCTATCCCCGGCAGGGAATATCTGGAAAACTTAAGAGACGACTTACGTAAGCAATATCCCGAACAGGATGTTCCAAAGCCAACGGACTGGGGTGGCTACTTTGTTAATCCAAAAAGTATTGAATTTTGGCAGGGCCGTGCAGGTCGTTTGCACGATAGGATTCTATATTCATTTGAAAATAGGAAGTGGAAAATTGAACGGTTGGCGCCCTAAAGGAACACTAATTATGCTGCTTGCTCAAGTCTATTAACTCATGCACGAAGGATTGTATATCCGAATCCTTAAAACCTTTTTCTTTGGCGGCTTCCTCAAGTGTTCCCCAAATCGGCTCACCACAAGCTATGCAGCGAATTCCCTTTTGGGCAAGGTAGCGAATTGAAAATGTGTATTGGTTGACGAGATCTTCGATGTAAATATCTTTGGTAATGTCCACAGCCTTCATAAATAGTGGTTTTTTGCAAAAATATGTAATGAAATTATTTCTTAGATTTCTTGCGGTTTTTTCTTTTTTTCCATCCCTGGACAAGTTTGAAAGTAATACGGGCAACATTGATTATTAGCGAGGGATTTTCCAAGATGCCTTTGACGATCTCGTTTTTTGTGCTTGGGGAATTGATATCCTGCTTCAAGCTCGTAAATTGCCGCTTGATATTCTGCTCCTTTTTGAAAATTTCAGTACGGATATACAGTTTTCGGTATTTTAAATCCTCAAGATTTTTAATCTTATCCATCTTATTTCTTTTCTTTTTTGTTCGTGGCTGCCATGTCTTCGTCTTTCTCAAAAGCTGTATTCGAAAAGCCTTTAATCATAGGATTAAGGAAAAGCTTTTTGCTTAACAGAAATACAAGCACGCCAATGAGGAAATAAAATAATGCTACCAGTAAATACCCATGTATAGGCAAACCTCCCGTCGATTCATACCACTCAACAAAGGCAAGCGAAAGAAAAAGCATAGCAAAAAAAAGTACAAATATTAGGATTACGAGGGTGAATATGCTGGTGAGTACTTTTGCTATCTTCTCGAATACGATGAGTTTGAAAAGTTCCGTCTCAAGGTTGACGTACGACTTTATGCTATCAAAAGTTTTATCCAGGTTTTCCTGAATTTTTTCAATATCCATCATCAATAAAATTAAAAACTGATTACCCTAAAAGCATTTTGCTGCAGTGGATTACCTTTTGCCGATGCTTGGGTTTGGATTTGCAACAAAATGTTGTAAGTACTACTTTCAGGGTAATCAGCGTGTTTATTCTAATTTTCACGAACTTATTCAGCGGCCTCTTTTTTGCCGACTTTTTCCTTCATGTCAACTACTTTTTCTTTCATTTCCACCACTTTTTCTTTCATGTCGCCAATGGAATCGTTAACATAGTCTTTTAATTCTTCAAACCTTTCATCCAGGTCTTCTTTCAGGCCGTTAGCCTTTTCGCCAAGTTTGTCGCGTGTAGCTTTCCCATTTTCAGGAGCATACAACAATCCAATGGCAGCACCTATTGCTGCCCCACTTAATAATCCGATAATAAAACTTCCAGTTGATTTCATAGTTATAAGGATTTAGTTAATGATAATTCACAAATATAGAAAATTTTCATGTGCTTTCAAATATTATTAACAAAGAAAAACGCTAAATATTTTTCGTGAGTTTTTGTACCACCCTAAATTGACTTAAAAACTCCTTGGCGATGATGCGTAATACAGTGTATGATGGAATGGCAAGAATCATCCCTGGTATGCCTGCCATGCTTCCCGCGATAAGGATAACCAGGAAAATTTCAACCGGGTGGGCCTTTACACTGTTTGAATAAATAAGTGGTTGTAGCACAATGTTATCGATAAGGTTAGCACTGGCAAAAACCCCTAAAACAATAAATATTAATGGAGTGATTTCTGAGTATTCACCATAACTTAAACTGGTGGTAACTGCCAATAGCACTCCTACAATAGCTCCAATCACAGGGCCCAGATAGGGTATCACATTCATGATCCCCCCAAAAAAACCAATCAGCAGGGCATTCTTAACATCAAATATCGTAAGGCCTATGCTAAGTAAAGTTATCATCGACGACAATTCAATCAGCAGGCCAACGAAATATCTCCGTAATAAATGCTTGGAGGTCAATAAAATATTTCTGATTTCTGATTGGTATTTTACCGGTGTTAGGTTTTCAACAAACTCATCCAGCAGATAATAATCCTTCATGAAAAAATAAGTGAGGAACAGGATGGAAAATGTTGCTATAAAAATTGATCCGGTAACGCCAACAATTGACCCAACAGTGTTTGAAAAGGAAGCAAAATCGAGTAGCGACTCAACCTGCTCGGTGACCAATTGCTTGATGGTTTCCTGCTTTCCAAGAACATTATAGCTCTTTAAAAATGCCTCAAGGTGTTCGATGGGGCCCTGGATTGATTGGCCAAGTGAATTAAAGTCGATGCTGGAAATTACAGCAGCTTGTTTTGCAATCAATGGGACGAAAATACCAAAGAACCCCATGATAACTAATAAAACTGTTAGCAGGGCAAACAACGCGCTGATGCTGTTTGGGATATGAACTTTACCTATTCTCAGCGCGCTAAATAGTCGTACCAGTGGCCGCCCGATCAAAGATAAAATAGCTGAAATGAAAACATAGATTACAATGCTCGAAAATCTCCAAATAAGGTAAATTGCAATTGCTGCAAGCAATATCCCACCTAATATTCGGAGCGTTTTGTTCATTGTTGTTTTTTATTGGATAATAAGTATCGGAACAAAGATATTTATTTTATGGATGAATTGTACAGATTTCAACCGAAAATAGTGTTCAATACGAGAAGAAAATGAACAGTACCACTTTACACGCCGATTTGGGTGTGTATAGTTAACTTTTCATTGCTGCTAAATGAGAAATATAAACTATTGGGCAAAAAATACCGTTGTAGGCTATTTTGAATAAACAATAATAGAGATTAATACAAGTAAAATATGATAACATTAGTAGTTGGTGCAAGTGGTGCAACAGGTATAAGATTGGTTGAGGAGTTGCTCAATCGTGAACAATATGTCAAGGTGATTGTGCGATCACCAGAAAAACTACCTGACACAATAAAGAACCATGAACGTTTGTCAGTGATCTGTGCAAGTGTTCTGGAATTATCCGACAAAGAGATGGAACAACATGTCTCTGGCTGTAACGCGGTAGCTTCGTGCCTTGGCCATAACCTGACTTTTAAGGGGGTTTATGGTAAACCTCACCGACTTGTAACAGAAACGACACAACGGTTATGTACTGCTATCAAAGCAAATAAATCTGAGGCATCAACTAAATATCTTCTCATGAGTACGGTTGCCTATCGTAATCCCGGCCTCAATGAATCAATTTCATTTGCCCAAAGATGCATAGTTGTATTGATGCGACTTCTGCTCCCACCACACCCCGATAATGAAAAAGCTGCAGAGTACTTAAGGACCGTTGTAGGTCAAAAAGACAACGATATTGAATGGATTGCAGTTAGGCCTTCAGCATTAATTGATGAGGAAAGTACATCTGAAATCGAAGTATATCCCTCCCCGATGGTTAGTATTCTAAAAGATGGTCAAATCAGTCGAATTAATGCTGGCTACTTTATGGCAGACCTTATCACGAATAATGAAATTTGGAATAAGTGGAAGGGACAGATGCCTGTGATCTATAATAAAGGAACAGCATTATAAATTATTAAAGCAAAAGTATACAAAGCAGACATTAAAAATCAGAAGCCTGATCATACAGCCAACAACAAATAGGCATGATTATTCGGCAAAGCCGCATTAATCCTGCCTAATGTTGG
>CAZBDF010000299.1:0-6285 GCA_964490385.1 uncultured Lentimicrobiaceae bacterium
ATATCACAGTTCAAACATCATACTTCTTATATCTTCTTTTTGATGCTTGCATGACCTTCGGACGATGCAAGGTCGGTTTCCCAAATCACCAATCGTTAATCGCCAATTATCAATCGAAAAATATCAGATGTCTGATCGTAGGTGTAAGATTTTTGATGTGGCCTCCAGATCACATATCACAGATCAAACATCGCGTCCGCCGCCATACGTGTGCCGCCAAAGCTTCAGCAGAGCCGCAAGGCTTTGGCCGACGGTGGCAAAAATCCCCTAATCCTAATCAATTTAATTCCCCTTATAAACCTTATGTCCCCAGTACATCCTCTTTCCGCTATACCCAATATCCTTTTTCCCCACCCTTACCCGGCACTTCCAAATGGAACACCAATTCCAAAAATAACCCTGAACCCTACTATCGAAATTATGGCAAGTATTACCACTGGCCAGATAAGTTTAATTTTAACGGGTTCTTCTTCAAAAAAGTAGGTGGGGTTTGAATTGTAAAGCAAGGCGATAGGAATTATGCCCAGCAAAGTCGTTAACAAAACAAATAGTTCGTAGGGTATAAGTCGGGGTAGTTTAATGAGAATTAATAACATGGTACCGAAAAACATAGGTATGAAAACCTGTGCGAGCATAAAAAAAGTCCTGCTATGTTCATTCAATTGGTTGAAATATGAATTGGCAGAAAAGACAAACCATTTCGTTGTAAATCCTATCGCTGTTAGCATCATTGCCAATGCTAATAAAGATAAGATTAACTTACCGGTATCTTTAAAATACATGTATAGGATTACGTATCCAAATCCGCTGTCTAATAACATGCCGGCTACCAGGGCCCCAAAAAACCAGATAATACCGTGCACAAAAGCCCATAAGAAAAACAGTTTAAAACTTGATTTACTGGTGTGCATTTTTAAAAATGCGATTAGGCTTATCATGGCTACAAAAAGCGCAGTAACAGGCGGAAGGCTGAATAGTAGCTTTACAGCATCCGACAACCAGGAGTTAGTATCGATGGTGTAAACAAGTTTAAAATAATAAATTATTCCTGTATAGTCGAACTGCATGGCAGCAATGGCCGTAGAAAACTGGCCAATAAGGTAAACAAAAAGGAAGGCCAAAATAAAATATGCACTTGAATTGGCGGAAATGACAAAGAAATTTCCTGGAGTCCTTTTGTTCCTGTCAAGGGATTTGTCCATTGGTGATATTTAGAAAAAAGAGAGGCTGAAATAAAAATAACAGCCTCTCGTATAAATATGTTAAAAATTTTAGTAGTCTAATTTCCCGGCATCAATCACTTCACCCGAAGAATATTCACCGTTGTCTAATTTAGCTTTTACAGTCGAAAAGGCTTTAATTGTATAATCCACATCAGCCAGTGTATGGTCGGCAGTTGGAATGATCCGGAGCAAGATTAAACCTTTGGGTATAACCGGGTATGTTACTATCGAGCAGAAGATGTTGTAGTTTTCGCGCAAGTCATAGGTAATCTGAGTTGCTTCCGAAATTCCTCCTTCAAGGAATACTGGTGTGACAGGAGATTCGGTAGCGCCAATGTTAAATCCATTTTCCTTTAAACCAGATTGGAGTGCATTCACAATTGTCCAAAGCTGATTTTTGAACTTGGGCTCAGTTTGCAGCAATTCCAGTCTTTTTAACGCACCTACTACCATGGGCATAGGCAGCGACTTGGCATAGATCTGTGATCTGAGGTTGTATCTCAAAAATTCGATCACTTCTTTTTTACTGGCAACAAAGCCTCCAATGCCGGCCATGGCTTTTGCAAAAGTGGCAAAATAAACATCCACTTCATCCATCACGCCAAGGTGTTCACTTGTTCCGGCACCGGTCGCGCCCATAGTTCCAAAACCATGTGCATCATCAACCAGTAACCTGAAGGGGTACTTTTCTTTCAGTGCAACAATTTCTTTGAGTTTGCCAAGGTCGCCCGACATTCCATAAACACCTTCGGTGATAACCAATACACCACCCGAGCCATTTTGATCGACAATCTTGTACGCACGTTTTAATTCCTTTTCAAGGTTTTCCATGTCGTTGTGCGGATAAACAAAGCGTTTGCCAAAATGAAGGCGGCAACCGTCAATAATACATGCGTGTGCATCAGAGTCGTAAACGATTACATCGCGGCGACCAACCAAAGCTTCGATAATGGACACCATACCCTGGTAACCATAGTTAAGTAAATAGGCATCTTCTTTCTTTTCGAAATCAGCCAGTTTGCGTTCAAGTTCTTCATGCATGCTGGTATGCCCCGACATCATGCGTGCTCCCATGGGATACGCCAGACCCCACTCTTTGGTAGCATCTGCATCAGCTTTACGCACATCAGGATAATTACCCAGTCCGAGGTAGTTGTTAATACTCCAATTCAATACCTCCTTGCCTCTGAACATCATTCGGGGCCCAAGCTGGCCTTCGAGCTTTGGGAACATAAAGTATCCAAATGCTTCTTTATAATACTTGCCCAGGGGGCCCATGTTTTCAAATTTCTTAAATAAGTCCATATCGAATTTTTTGAATGATTGTAAAATGTGCTGCAAAAATATAACTAATTCCTATGTTTTTCAAATTCAATCCAATTATTCGGTTTTCCTGGAAGATAATGATTCAAAGATTTAAAGATTTAAAGATTCAAAGATTCAAAGATTTAATGATTCAATGATTCAATGAGGCAATGATCAAATGTTGAGCGAAGCAGCCTGCCCCAACTCCTCAGGGAAATCCTGCCTGTTTTTATCACTCTATTTCCCCTATGTACCCTATGTACCCTATTTCCCCTATTTCCCCTATCTCCCCTATCTCCCCTATTTCCCCTATGAACCCTATGCCCTATACCATTTTCCACAATTGAAATATTTGATACATATGTTCGTTATCCAATTCATTTTATTGTATTAATTTCGCGCCATGTTTAGAAAGTCCCTGTTATACATAGTTTTATTTGTCATTTTCGTTTCAACTTCTTGCAGTAATTATCAAAAGCTGGTAAAAAGCCCCGATAATGAGTTGAAGTTTGAGAAAGCTATGGAGTATTACGACAAGGGGGACTATTACAAAGCCTTGCAGTTATTTGAGTCTGTTCTTCCTGTTTATCGTGGCACCGACAAAGCCGAGGAGCTTTATTACAGGTATGCGTATTCCTATTATCACGAAGGGGAATTCATCATGGCGGCTTATTATTTTAATCGGTTTTATTCGAGTTTCCCAAGCAGTAAATATGCCGAAGAAGTTTCGTTTATGGCGGCCTATTGTACTTACCTCGATAGCCCCAGGTATAGCCTCGATCAAACCAATACTTACGAGGCCATTGATGCCTTTCAGCTTTTTATCAACCGGTATCCGCGTGGAGACAGGGCAGACCAGGCTACTGAATACATTGAGGAATTAAGGCTGAAATTACTGGAAAAATCCTATAATATCGGGAACTTGTATTACAAAATGGAGGATTACAGGGCAGCTATTGTTTCATACGAAAGTTTGCTGAAAGATTATCCGGATACCGAATACAAAGAAGATATTTTATACAAGATTATTAAGGCCTATTACCAATACGCAATGAAGAGTATCAAGGCGAAACAAAAAGAAAGGTACGAATCAGCTGTGAAGGCTTACCTCGATTTTATATCTTTGTACCCTGAAAGCGAATATTTTGATGAAGTGCAGAAAATGCGCAATAAGGTTGCCGAGAAACTGGAAGATGATCCAACATTAAGAGTTCAATAGACAAACCGGGTCAACAATGATATTTTCAATTATTTAATTGGTGTAATAAAAACTAACTGTAGGCATTGAGAGAATCATCCTCAATGACAGAAAAGCCAATTGACAGAAAATTCAGCGTTTTAATATCAGTAAATAATAACAACAACATATAATATGGACATTAAAAAAGTGAAAACCGATTCGACCGCCGTAACGCGCCGTATGCGCGATTTTAACGAGCATACTGAGAATGTTTACGAAACCCTTGCCATACTTTCGAAACGGGCAAATCAAATTTCCCTGGAGTTCAAAGAAGAATTGAACAAGAAGATTTCTGAGTTTGCAACTTCCAACGATAATCTTGAAGAAGTTTTTGAAAACCGCGAGCAGATTGAAATCGCAAAATATTATGAACGCTTGCCAAAATCAACACTGGTTTCCATTCATGAATTCCTGAACGACCAGATTTATTTCCGTAATCCTGCAAAAGAATCAGGTAAAGACACTTCCGGATTTTAATATTCAATTTTGCTAAAGGGTAAAAAAATATTGTTGGGGATCACAGGTAGCATTGCTGCCTATAAGATCCCTTTTCTTGTTAGGCTACTTGTTAAAGAGGGAGCTGAAGTACAGATTGTGATGACCGAAAGTGCACGCGATTTTGTTACTCCGCTCACGCTTTCTACGCTGTCGAATAAGCCTGTTTTTACATTTCCCTTCGATGCAAAAGATGGTACTTGGAACAGCCATGTTGATATGGGTAATTGGGCCGATGTGATGCTTGTTGCCCCGGCTTCGGCTGCTACCATCAGTAAGATGGCACATGGTCATGCCGACAATCTCCTGCTCACTACCTATCTTTCAGCAAAGTGTCCGGTGTTTTTTGCCCCGGCCATGGATCTTGATATGTTTAAGCATCCCACAACCAGCGAAAATGTATCGAAACTGGTTGGTTTTGGACATACCTTAATTGAGCCTCAGGTGGGTGAATTGGCCAGTGGATTGTGTGGTGCAGGCAGGATGGAAGAGCCAGAAAATATCGTTGCTGTATTAAATGATTTCTTTGCTAAATCGCAGGTTTTTTCCGGGAAGCAATTTTTGATAACTGCAGGGCCAACTTACGAAGCCATCGACCCGGTGCGCTTTATCGGAAATTTTTCTTCCGGACTAATGGGATTTGCTTTAGCACAAAAAGCCGCCGAAAGAGGTGCTAAGGTAACACTGATCTCAGGGCCTACACACTTGAAGATTGAACATCCGCAAATTGAAAGGATTGATGTGGTTTCGGCTGAACAGATGTACGAAGCCTGCAAAAAATATTATCCCGGATCTGATGTCACAGTTATGTCTGCTGCCGTTGCTGATTTTACACCTGAAAATCCCGAAAAGGAAAAGATTAAAAAATCTAACAAACTGACTTCTGTAGGTTTAATTCCAACAAAGGATATTCTTGCTACGCTTGGTAAAGATAAATCAGTAGAACAGCTGTTGGTGGGCTTTGCCCTGGAAACAGAGAATGAGATTGAGCATGCACGCATCAAACTTCAAAATAAAAATCTCGATCTTATCGTTCTTAATTCACTAAAAGATCAGGGTGCGGGTTTTGGTGTTGCCACCAATAAAATCACTGTTCTGGATAAAAGTGGTAATCAGACCAATTATCCCTTGAAACCCAAATCAGAAGTTGCCGACGATATCCTTGATCGCATTGCTGAATTGATTTGAAATAATTATGCTACCAACTAACTTTTCTTTACGTCCGGCCCGACATTTATTGATTGTTTCGATGCTGCTTGTTTTTTCCGGCATTGGAGTTTCCCAGGAATTGAATATCTCCTTACAGATTTCTGCCCCACAAATTCAACAAACCAACCGCGAGAAATTCCAGGAATTGCGCAAGGGGCTTTACGAATTTGTAAATGAAAAATCGTGGACCAACTATGGCTATACCATTGATGAGCGCATTGAGGGTACCATCGCTATTACGATTACCCAGGAAATTTCGTCCGATGAATTTAAGGGAAAAATAAACCTTGTGGTCAGAAGGCCCGTTTATGGTACATCTTACAATACTGTCCTGCTCAACTATGTTGATAATAATTTTCAGTTTCAATGGCAGGAAGGCGAACCTTTGGAATTTCAGGATGGAAGTTATGGTTCGAGCCTTATGGCAACCGTTGCATTTTACGTTTATATTTATCTTGGATTGGATTTCGATTCCTTTGTGCCGATGGGAGGGACTCCATATTTTGAAAAAGCCCAGGCTATTGTAAACTCTGCCCAGGGTGCCAGGGAGCCAGGTTGGAAGGCATTCGAAAGTATGAAGAACCGCTACTGGCTGGCCGAAAATCTCATGAATTCGTCCTATAGCAACATACGAAAAGCCATGTACGAATACCACCGCAAAGGGTTGGATGAGATGCAGGGCAACCTGGATAAGGGAACGCAGGGATGTTTAGAAGCACTGGAAATGTTGCAACGCGTCCATCGCGAAAAACCAAGACTTTTCCTGATGCAGCTTATTTTCGATGCCAAGCGTGACGAGTTTATCAATGTATT
>CAZBDF010000300.1:0-6270 GCA_964490385.1 uncultured Lentimicrobiaceae bacterium
TCAAATGCCAATATGAGCGAAGCCGTGTTTTTGTTGGGATGAAAACTAATTTTTTCCGATGATTGTAGGTTTTCATCTAAGAACAGGTGTACATGATTCTCAGTGTCGTTTATTAAACCAAATGGCGAAACCGATCCAGGCTCAAGCCCAAGATATTTATGCAAGCGTTTTGGTGATGCAAACGACAATTTCCCTTGCTTCAATCGTTTTTCCAGGTCATGGATGGCCAGCGTTTGTTTGTGTTCTATCACAACCAGGTAGTGCCGGTTGCCTTTGTGGTTTCTAAAAAAAATATTCTTGCAATGTGTGGCATCCATTGTCTTCCAGTATTTTACAGCCTCTTCAATAGTAGGTAGGGGTGGGTGTTCATGCAATTCATACTCAATTCCGAGGGCCATCAATGTTTCTCTTACCTTATTTATTTTATTTTCCATTGCACAAAAATAAGGATTGTTGTAAATTTTATCAGCTTGTCATATTACTTTAGCCAGGTATTTTTAAGTATCTTTGAATCCCTAATGAGAATACGTCAAATAAGATTTAGGTTTTGTTTCATTGCGAAATACTCGTGCATTGCTTAGTAATTTGCCATTTCTTTTCGACGATTTCACCTGCTCAACATAATACTTATGATGGCCAAGGAACAAAAGCAAATAGACGGATTTTTGAAAATGGCTTCGGTTGGCGTATGGTGTTTCAAGCCAGATAAGCCAGTTGCTGACAACCTGCCTGAACAAGACCTCATCGAAACATTTTTTAAATCTACCTGTGTTTCGTGTAATGCTGCCTATGCCAGAATGCTTGACATGACCGTAGATGAAGTTATTGGTTTGAAACTTCAGGAATTATTTCCGAGGACAGAAGACAATATAAACCACCTGCAGTCATTTATCCGAAACGGATTTAAGATTACCGACGGTGTTTCCCGCGAAGTTTCACCTTTGGGAACAGAAAAGATTTTTACCAATTCGCTAATTGCCAGCGTTAGCAATGGGATGTTGACTGAAGCCTGGGGTACAAAGATTGATATCTCGGAATCAAGAAACGCTGTGAATGCCCTCAGGGAAACTGAACGTCGGGTCGCTACAATGATTGACAACCTGCCGGGTATTGCCTACCAATGCAAAATTGATTCTAATTGGACCATGAAGTTCATCAGTAAAAATGCTTTTGAACTTACTGGTTATCAAGGTGAGGACTTACTGGATAACAATAAGATTGCCTACAGCGATATTATTATTCCCGGGGACAGGGTGCAAGTTCATAATACCATTGAATTGGCCGTATCAAATAACCAGCCTTTTCAGATTGAGTATAGGATTAAAACCAGGACAGGGAAGATAAAATGGGTTTGGGAGCAGGGCCGGAAGGTACAAGTTAAGGGTGTTGATGAGCCACTGCTCGAAGGGCTTATCATGGATATTACAGAAATGAAAAGCGCACAGATCAGGCTTGATATAATGCAGAACATTAGCATTGCGTTTAACCAAACCAGAGATTTATCTGAATTGATCGGATTGATAGAAAGAGAATTAAGCAAACTCATCAATACACGCAATTTTTTAATTGCCCTGTACGATGAAAAAACTGACAGCTTCTCGTTGCCCTACATGAAGGATGAACGTGATCATTTTGAAGCTGCCCCGGCCTCTAAAACAATCAGTGCGTTGGTGATCAAAGAAAAACAGTCGATGCTCCTCAAAGGACATAATATCGAGAGGCTTGAAAAAACCGGGCAGATCATTAGGATTGGTTTTCCTGCGAAGTGTTGGCTGGGTGTACCCCTGCAAGTTGAAGATAAAGCCACCGGAGTGATAGTATTACAAGATTACGATGATGAAAATGCAATTGGAATAGAGGAAAAGGAACTTATTGAGTTTGTTTCAACCCAGGTAGCTGCAACCATTTTTAAAAAGCAAGCTGATGATGAAATCCGAAGGCTCTATCAATCAATTCAGCAAAGCCCCGTATCGGTGGTCATCACTGATATCGATAAAAAAATCATTTATGTTAACCAGAAGTTCATCGAGATTACCGGCTATTCAAAGGAGGAAGCTATTGGCAAAACACCAAACTTGATCAAATCCGAAAAAGCAGATGAAGAGACTTACAATTACATGTGGAGCGTTCTTGGTTCAGGAAATGAATTCCAGGGTGAGTTTTTACATCAAAAGAAAAATGGGGAGTTATTTTGGGAGAGGGCGTTTGTTTCGCCGGTTAAGAACGACAAGGATAAGATTACCCATTACATCGCGGTAAAGGAAGATATTACCACCAGAAAGGAAATGGAGGAAGACTTGGTGAAAGCAAAGGAAAAAGCTGAGGAATCTGATCGGCTTAAAACTGCCTTTCTTGCCAATATGTCCCATGAAATAAGAACTCCTATGAATGCGATCATTGGGTTTACCGAAATGTTGCACGATGGAATTGTTGTAGCCGGGGAACGGGAAAAACTCAGTGGCATGATCGTCGATAATGGGCGGAAATTGCTAAGTATTATTGATGATATTACTGATATAGCAAAAATTGAAGCTGGCCAACTTGCAATAAATCCCGGTCGTTGTTCAGCAAATAAAATCCTTTTTGATAACTATTATAATTTTAAAGAACTCAGGTCGGGTATAGGGAAGGAGCACATCGAAATTATTGCCAGGCAGTATCAACCCGATCAAAATTTTGCTTTTACTTCTGATGCAAGGAGGATTAACCAGGTAATCAACAACCTGATGAGCAACGCTTTAAAATATACGCTTGAAGGTGTAATTGAGTTGGGATATGAAATCTGTAAAGGTACTGATGGTCCAATCATAGATTTCTTTGTTAAGGATACCGGTATAGGAATACATGCAAGCAAATTCAAAACAATCTTTGACCGGTTCAGGCAATTGGACGATAGCAGTACCCGCCATGCCGGTGGTACAGGGTTGGGCCTTGCAATTTCAAGAAGTATTGCCCGCTTGCTTGGCGGCGAAATGAAAGTTGAATCAACTTTTGGCAAGGGCTCTACATTCCATTTAATCCTGCCTTTTGTCGAAATCCGGCAAGATCGTTTTGAGCCTCCTAAAATAGGAGCTGTTGCAAAGAGCATCGATTGGTCTAATTTCGAAATTTTAATTGCTGAAGATGAGGATTCCAATTTTCATTTGCTCGAAATTATTTTGCGCGAGACACGCGTGAAAATCATCAGGGCCTACAATGGTAAGGAAGCCATCGACATTATCCGTGGTGGTAAGGAGGTCGATCTTATACTAATGGATGTCAGGATGCCCTTAATGGATGGATATGAAGCTACCGCTTTAATAAAAAAGATAAAACCTGAAATCCCGATAATCGCCCAGACGGCCTATGCACTTTCAGGCGATCGTCAAATAAGCCTGGACGCAGGCTGCAACGACTATATCTCCAAGCCCATAAGAAAGGATGAACTCATGGGAATTATCGGAAAGTATTTTGATAAGTAATATCAGTTTAAGCCCTCCTTTTTATTACTCCCATGCGGGAGCTATTTAAAATCAATTATTTAATAATTTGCACTTATATCGAATTCAGGTTAAAAACTGTTATTTATCCTTGTGATGAAAATGATTTGTAAAGGATAGGATAACAATGCGGTGTGGATGGATTTATTTTAGGGGTGAATAAAGTGTTCTTGTAAAACTCAGTTACCTGCAAGCAAAAGAGATAGTCTATGCAACGAATACACGCCCTAATCAATGCAAAAAATGCAACGAATAAAGACAATGTGCGGAAAACCACTCAGGAAGAACAATCCCCTCAACGGAAACTTATGACAATAACTTTTCTCGGCTTGCTTATACTTGTTTCGGTATCAATAATGCTCTTTATGAAAAAGCGGGCTGAAATGGGATGATAAAAAAACCTCCCGCTGCATTGCATTGGAAGGTTTTACAAGAAAATATTTTGCCACTGATTACACTGGTTAGCACAGATTTATTTCAGTGAAAACCAGCCTTGCCGGCCAGGCAGGTCTGTGCAATCTGTGGCTATCCTGAGTTTATTGACTATCTCTTATTTACACATCAATTTTTGCATATTTTGCATTCTTCTCGATGAATTCGCGTCTTGGTGGAACCTCATCGCCCATCAGCATCGAAAAGATACGGTCGGCTTCAGGTTCGTTATCAATGGTAACCTGCCTCAAAATCCTGAACTCAGGGTTCATGGTTGTTGACCAGAGTTGTTCGGCATTCATTTCACCCAAACCTTTGTATCGCTGGATGTGAACGCCTTTTCCATCACCATTCGTCGAAAATTCAGCCACTGTTGCATTCCGCTCATCTTCTGTCCAGCAGTATCTTTCTTCTTTACCTTTTTTAATCAGATAAAATGGTGGCGTGGCGATATAAACGTGTCCGCGTTCAATCAACTCTTTCATGTAGCGGAAGAAGAAAGTCAGGATCAGTGTAGCAATGTGGCTTCCATCCACATCAGCATCCGTCATAATGATGATTTTGTGGTAGCGGAGCTTGGCCAGGTTGAGTGCCTTGCTGTCTTCTTCGGTGCCGATGGAGATGCCCATGGCCTGGAACATATTTTTAATCTCCTCACTTTCGAAGATTTTATGTTGCATGGCTTTTTCCACATTCAATATCTTCCCCCTCAATGGCAGGATGGCCTGGAACTTTCTGTCGCGGCCTTGTTTGGCTGTTCCACCCGCCGAATCGCCCTCCACGAGGTAAATTTCGCATAATGCAGGATCACGTTCTGAGCAGTCGGCCAGCTTACCGGGGAGGCCTGAGCCGGTGAGTACATTTTTACGCTGTACCAGTTCACGTGCTTTGCGTGCAGCATGACGTGCCGTTGCAGCCAGGATCACCTTGTTCACAATAATCCTTGCCTCCTTGGGATGCTCTTCCAGGTAGTTCGACAAGGCTTCGCTTACCATTTGGTCAACAGCGCCCATCACATCCGAGTTACCCAATTTGGTTTTGGTTTGTCCTTCAAATTGTGGCTCGGCAACTTTACATGAAATAATTGCTGTGAGGCCTTCACGAAAATCATCACCACTGATGTCGAATTTCAGTTTGGCCAACATGCCGGTTTTTTCGGCATAGGATTTCAATGTCCTGGTCAAACCACGGCGAAAACCGGCAAGGTGTGTACCACCTTCGTGGGTATTGATGTTATTCACGTAGGAGTGCAAGTTCTCAGCAAACGAGGTATTGTATTGCATAGAAATCTCGATGGGGGTATTGTTTTTTTCACCCTCCATAGAAATGGCTTCCGGCATCAACTTTTCGCGATTGGCATCCAGGTAATTGATAAAATCACCTAGTCCGTTTTCTGAATAAAAAGTATCGGTAATGAAATCTCCTTCTTCGTCCTTATTGCGCTCATCGGTGATGGTCAGCGTTATCCCTTTATTCAGGTAGGCCAGTTCCCGTAAACGGGACGACAGGATGCTGTAATCGTATTCAGAAACAATGAAAATGGAATAATCGGGTATGAAGGTAACCTTTGTCCCGTTTTTGTCGGATTCGCCAATCACCTCAACAGGCTTCTGTGGCTTGCCACAAGCATACGCCTGGTAAAATGTTTTTCCCTCACGGTAAACGGTAGCTTCTAATTTGGATGAGAGTGCATTCACACACGAAACACCAACGCCGTGCAATCCACCGGAAACTTTGTATGATCCTTTGTCGAACTTTCCACCTGCGTGCAACACGGTCATCACCACCTCAAGGGCCGAGCGGTTTTCTTTTTCATGTAATCCTGTAGGGATACCACGGCCATTATCGATTGTTGTAACGGAGTTGTCGGCATGGATGATCACGTCAATCTGATCGCAATAGCCGGCAAGGGCTTCATCAATGGAATTGTCAACGACTTCATAAACAAGGTGGTGCAAGCCTTTTGTACTTACATCTCCAATGTACATCGCAGGACGTTTGCGCACAGCTTCAAGCCCTTCGAGGACCTGAATATTATTCTCGTTATAGTCTTCTTTTGCGGATAATGTTTTTTCTTCTTCTGTCATCATTTATCTAGTGTAAAATAATTCGGTAATGAAATGCAAAAATAATAAATATTGTGCTAATATTCACTATTTTACATTCAAATAAGATGTATTTTTATTAACAAAAAGTGTTAAAAAAAGACCTTTGGAAATCAGATAATAATTATGTAGTTTTTGTTTGATTTAAGATACAGTTAAACAGTATCTTATACCAATTAACATCAAAATGGGCCAAAGCGAAATTTTGATGCATAAATGGTAAATGCCGATGTATATTTAAAGCGGCATTAAAA
>CAZBDF010000301.1:0-6267 GCA_964490385.1 uncultured Lentimicrobiaceae bacterium
ACATTAGGCAGGATTAATGCGGCTTTGCCGAATAATCATGCCTATTTGTTAGCTGTAGCCTTCTTTATTCGCCTCTCTTTAGCTGTGTAAAATCTTTTAATTCTTTTCCATCATATCGATATAAAATTCCATACCTGCCACCGAACCAGATTTTTCCATCTTCATCTTCTGTAATAAATCTTATTTCAACAAGGTTTTTGTCTTTATCAAAAGGGATTGAAGTGATATTCTTTCCATCAAACAAAGAAATTGTTTTCTCTCTAAAACTACCTATCAAAAGTTTTCCTGTCTTATCTTGGTAAAAACAGGAAACCATAAAATGAGTAGCATCAATACTATTGAAAAAAATAAAAGAACCTTCTTTATATGAAATAAAACCATTGTCCAACGTGCCAAACCATAAGGTACCATCCTTATCTTTAAAACTTGAAAAAATCATATCATCTGGAAGTCCATCTTCTTTTGTGAAGTGTGTGAAAGATTTTCCATCATATCTACTTATTCCACCGTGTGTCTGTGAGGTAAACCAAATATTCCCATCATCATCTTCAATTATACTTTGAATACAATTGTTATAAATATTATTATTTGGTGGTTGTAATCTCCCTTTGAATTTTAAATGTGAAGTAAATGTTTTTCCATCATAATGGTAAGCTCCACTTCCGTCTGTACCAAGCCAAAAATCACCCTTCCTATCTTGAATTAATGATAAAAGAGCTTCCGTTTCATTGCTGGGAAATCCAGTTTCGGGCGATACATCTGGAGAAGTTCCTTTAGGAAGTGGAATATTATAAAAATTATCACCATCATAACTACACAGCCCCTTGGCTGTTGCAAACCATAAAATCCCTTTGTTGTCCTCAATCACCGAATTAACTGAATTAGAACAGAGACCATCTTTTTTAGTGAAATTTGTAAAAGTATTACCATCATATCGGATTACTCCTTCCTTTGTTGTTGTAAACCACATATTTCCAGATTTATCTAAAAAACCATTTGTAGTGACATCTCCAGCATCATATTCAACTTTCTCATCAATCAAATGTTCTGTACTTTCTCTTTCAGATTCATTATCACTTTGTGATTTTGATTGAACTTGACTATTACAAGAAGAATTGAAAAGAACAGTTAATATTATTAAAAGATATTTAAGTTGTTTTATCATTTGTTTTTTTTGGTTACAGCTAACTTGTTTATACCCCAACTTTTGTAGGATCCTATTTTAAAATATGGTTTGCTATGTACACCTAAGGTTGTTTTAGCCTGCTGCTATCCAAAACGAGAATAAACTCAAGCTGCGGGTATTTACCCGACCATACAAATGTAAGGAAATATCTAATCGAATTGAATTTATTTTTGAGGCCAGGGTACCTGTTTCGTTATTTGTGGGTGGCCATAGTTCAGGCATTTCCACTATTCAGCCAACTCCAAAAGCTTCATCACTGTTTTCCAATTTCTGGTAGTAGCCCTTGTCTTTAACTTGCTTTCAAAAAAGTTATTCGTCAGTTTTGATTGATGGTATTTCCCTGCACAAAAGATGAAAATATTTTGGTCATTGATCACAAACTTATCAGGACTGAAATCATACAATTCAGTTTTTTTGCGATTTCCTTCAAGGGCTGTGGTTTTCAAAAATGTAAGGAATAGCCTGTCAATATTCACTTCATCTTTTTGTAAAAAGGGGTTTATCGAAACAGCCTTTTTAAGTTCGCTTGCAGTTCTAACAATCACCGGAACTTCAAAACCATATTTTTCTGTAATTGCCTTTTCGATTTTATCTGAAAGTTCAGTATTTGATGTTTCCTCAACAGAATTAAAAATCACATTCCCACTTTGGATGTAGGTAATGATGTCAGTAAAGCCCAGGTCTTCAAAAAGTGCTTTTAAATCGACCATCAGGATTTTTCGTTTTCCACCAACGTTTATCCCTCTTAAAATGGCTACTTTTATATTCATGGATTGTAATTTTTAATTGCTTGATAGATTTGTGATCCAAGTAAAGAAAGGAAAATTTGTCCAACACCCATCCCACAGTTGTTAATTATTTCATAAAAATTTTGTAATTGTTTAGCCACTACTTTCAACTCCAATCATATGGCTTCTGTCATAGACCCCCTCTAACTCCCCCTCGAGGGGGAGGATGCCACCGCACTGGCTACTGCAGTCGCTTGTGCGGCTGGCCTCCCTTCCCCTCAAGGGGAAGGGGCGGGGATGGGGTCATTAGGCTTTGGAAAATAATACATCCACCTAAATAATTATAAAATATTTAACATCGCATCATTGCCACATTTCATCCCCGCACAGGCGGGATTTCGCTGCGCTCAACATTCACGCATTCACACATTCATTCATTCTCGCATTCACGCATTCATTCATTCATACTTAAGCACCTCAGCCGGGTTTTGTGTGGCATACCTGTATGCCTGGAAACTTACGGTTGCCAGCGCAATAACCAGGGCAATGAGTGCTGAGGCCAGGTAAATCCAAAAATCAATTTGTCCGTGATAGGCGAAATTTTCGAACCACAAACTTTTAAAATACCAGCCTGTGGGAATGGCAATAAGCGAAGCGATTACAATCAGGATAGAAAATTCCCTGGTGAAAATATAAAGCACATCTTTCACCGAAGCCCCGTAAACTTTCCGGATGCCGATCTCCTGCATGCGACGGCGCAGCGAAAATGATGATAAGCCAAGCAATCCAAGACAGGCAATAAAAACTGAAAGGAGCGAAAATACAATAACCAGCTTTCCGATTTTTTCATCGAGCAGGTACATTTCCCTAATGTCGGAATCCATAAATGAGTAGTCGAAAGGATAGTTAAAACCCAATTTTTCGTATTCGCCCTCTATGCGTTCAATGGTCTGACCTATTGAAGCACCATCCGGGGTAACTGTAATAATCGGGTAGTATTTCTTGTGCATGGTCATGATCAGGGGCTCGATTTTCCGATGTAACGATGAATAATGAAAATCCTTGATTACGCCTATTACTGGAGCAGCGATGATGTCGTCCCAGCTTTGTGAGAAATTGTATTTGATTTTTTTACCGATCACATCGTCAAGGTTCCAGCCAAAATGTTTAAGCGCAGCTTCGTTAATGATACATGCAGCAGTGTCGGTACTGAAGTCATCCGAAAAATTCCGGCCTTTAAGTAATTGTAGGTTAAATAGTGGGAGGTATTCGGGAGAAACATTGACCGTTCGTAGTGGCATATGCGATTCAAACCCTTCGGGCCAGAAATGCTCGAACCCTGGTTCGCGGCCCGGTACATGATCGGAAAGGCAAAGGTCTTTTACTCCCGGCAAACCCTTTAGCCGATGATAAAAGTCGGTAGAAACCCTGCCTGATGCATCATTCCACATGTAAACATTTACCATAACATCCCGCTTAAAACCGAGGTCTTTGTTGCGGATGAAATTGAACTGGGTGTAGATAACGGCTGTTGCAATCAACAAAACGATGGTAACAGCAAACTGAAAAACAACAAGTATTTTTTTGATTCCATTGCCACCCTTTTGGCCGGAGGCCATGCTTTTCAAAACCTTAACGGGCTGGTAGCCAGAAATGAAAAATGCCGGGTAGCTTCCCGAGAGCAACCCCATTAACAAACCGAGACCAATAATCATTGGCCACTCCCTAAAATAGTTTGGCGAGATATTGCTTTCTGCAAAGTCATTAAATATGGGCAGTGCCAACTCCGAAATGACAATGCCGGTAAATAATGCAATAAATACGATCATCACGGATTCACTCATAAACTGCGTTATCACCATCCTTCTCGAGGCTCCCACAACTTTGCGCAGCCCAACCTCACGCGAACGGGTAAGCGAGCGGGCTACCGAAAGGTTCATATAGTTTATCGAAGCAATGATCAAAATCACCAGGGCAAGCCCGGCTATTGATAACAGCATGGTGTGGCTTGATGTGGCAGCCTGCTCAAATTCCTTAGTGCTTTTTAAGTGAATATCCAGCATGGGTTGCACCCTGAATTCGATGAGGTCTTTGTAGGGTTCCTGGTATTTGATTTTAAAATCGATCAGCTTCTGCTCGAAGGCCTGAAAGTCTGTTTTATCGGATAGGGCAACATAAGTATATGCCGACAAGTCGCGCCATGCATCTGGCTTGAATTCGGGCAAGGACATATTATTTACAAGGAAGTTGAAATGGAAATGAGAGTTTTCAGGAGGATTCTTCAATACACCCATCACGGTATAAGTCTCATTATTGTTAAGCCTTAGCATTTGCCCGATCGGATTTTTATCCTGGAAATATTTTTCAGCCAGGGCTTCGGTAAGTATGATGGATTTTGGTATGGAAAAAACACCGGTTGAAGAACCAATTAAAAAATCCATATTAAAAACATTAAAGAAGCTTGAATCGATATAAAAGATCTCCTCATAATATTTTGCATCACGTTTAGCTGCATCATTTGAAATCCTTTCAGCCAATATTTCATATTTAGGAATGAACCGGGTAGCATCCAAAACTTCAGGGTAATCACTTTTTAGAAACAGGGCCGTCGGTGGTGATGAAACTGCAGTGCGTTGGATATCGCCACTTTCCCAGATCATATCGGTGGTTACCCGATAAATTTGATCTGCCCGGTAGAAATGCTTATCAAAGCTAAATTCAAACTGAATGTAAAAGTAAATCACCAGAAAAATGGCAAAGCCTACTGATAAACCGAGGATATTCAATAATGCGTAAAATTTATTTCGCCAAATATTACGAAAGGCAGTTTTAAGATAGTTATAGAACATTATTCTTATATAAATGATTTTACAAATTTCAACTTTTCCCCTCAATCAGGTCAATTGGTATGCCATAAAATTAACGTGCAATCATTCAGCGGTTTACTATTTTTGTAAAAATTGAGGGTGTTTAATTTTAATACAGTCTCGTGCTAATTTTATACATTTGATGCAAATAAACATGGATGAAAAAAATTGATGGACATATCCTGATTGTTGATGACAATGAGGAGGCTTTGATTGCTTTAAAAATGCAGTTGTCAAAATTTTTCGAGTGTGTTACCGTCGAAAAAAATCCAAACCTCATCCCATCACATTATCGAAAATCTGATTTTGATGTAGTCATCCTTGATATGAATTTCTCGGCGGGGATAAATACCGGCAATGAAGGCATTTACTGGATGAAACAGATTTTGACAATTGATGCTGAAGCGATGGTTGTTTTGCTCACAGCCTATGGCGATGTGGGCCTGGCAGTGAAAGCCATGAAAGAGGGTGGTATCGATTTTATCCAAAAACCCTGGGACAACGATAAATTGCTGGCAACGGTTAAAAACGCCTGGAAGTTGCGTCGGTCGAAAAAGGTGATCAATCAGTTGCAGCATAAGCAAAATCACTTGCTTACACACGTGGATGATCAGTTTGATTTTTTCAGGGGTACTTCTCCAGCAATGCAAAAGGTTTTGGAAACGATCGGGAAAATTGCCGGAACTGATGCCAATGTTTTATTGCTGGGCGAGAACGGAACAGGAAAGGAAATGGTGGCCCGGGAAATACATCGTAGAAGCAAAAGATCGGCAGATGTATTTGTAAAAGTTGATGTAGGTGCCATTTCCCAAAGCCTTTTCGAAAGCGAATTGTTCGGCCACGAAAAGGGCGCTTTTACCGATGCCGCTGATAGCAGGGCAGGGCGATTTGAAGTTGCATCCGGTGGGACGCTGTTTCTGGATGAGATTGCTAATCTTTCTGTTGCGATGCAGTCGAAATTACTGAGTGTGTTTCAAAACAGGGAAATTATCCGATTGGGATCGAACAAAGCTATCCCCATCGATGTAAGACTGATTTCGGCTACCAATATGCCTGTTGGTGAAATTCAAGGAAGCAGGTCTTTCCGAGAAGATTTGCTCTACCGTATCAATACCATCCAGATTGAGCTTCCTCCTCTAAGAAAGTGCCAGGAGGACATCGGCCTATTACTCGATTATTTTTTGAAGAAGTATTGCGATAAATATCAGAAACATGAGCTAACAATTTTGCCTTCAGTTGTTGGAAAGTTAAAGCAATATGACTGGCCGGGAAATGTTCGCGAGTTTGAACATGCTGTCGAAAAAGCGGTAATCCTTTCAGAAGGCAAGCGGATTACTCAGGCAGATTTTAATCTGAGGTCATTTATTACGCAGGATACTGATGTTGCAGCGGGCTATAATCTTGAAGACCACGAGAAACTGGTTATTGCAAAAGCGCTGGGCGAGTTTAATTTTAACCTGAGTGAAACAGCTGCACAACTTGGCAT
>CAZBDF010000302.1:0-6255 GCA_964490385.1 uncultured Lentimicrobiaceae bacterium
CAGGGTGATGTGATCAGAATTTTTAATTTCGTGAGACTCGTTAGAGATGTGGATACTTCAACGGGATTCGATGAATTGAATATAAATGATAGTAAAAGCATAATGGTGTTTCCCAGCCCGGCTACGGATTATATTACAATGAGTACTTCAGATGGCTTTTCTGGAATATCAACAATTCAGATTTTTAATTTGCTCGGAGGGGCTGTTTATTCTGATAGTAAAGAATTATCAAAAAGTACAACCATAAACATCAGCGAACTAAAGCCAGGGATTTACTTCCTGAGCGTTCAAAATGATGGACAAGCTTATTCTAAGAAGTTTGTTGTGAAATAATGACCTCATCCCCAGCCCTTCCCCTGGAAGGGAAGGGAGTTGCCCACGCACATGCCGCTATATGGCCTGTGCGTGGGCATCCTCCCGAGGGGGAGCCAGCCTTGCCGGCTAGGCAGGTTAGAGGGGGTCTTGGGAATTTGCTTTTGCGACCCTACAAATATACCAGGGCCGCTATCCCCTCGAACCTCGGGGCTTGCCTGCCTCGCCGGCAAGGCGGGCATCCTTTCCTTAAACATCAGCGATTTGAAACCGGGGATTTGCTTTCTGAGCGTTCAAAATGAAGGATTTACATATTCATAGAAGTTAGTATGAAAATATTAAGCTTGAAAAAGCGAAGCGCAACCTGAAACGCGGAACGCACAACTCTCCGGCCTATTTCTTGCTCGCCTTTCGCTCTTCCCGTTTTTGCTTTCGCTCATCCTTTTTCGTTTTGCGATCGTCCTTCTTCTCTTGCTTTTCCTCTTTTTTATGTTCCTTCTCCTCCGATTTTTCGTGTTTCTCAAGAGTCTGCCCGGCCGCAGGAACAAGCGAACCGATAATTCCGTTTATGAGCGACTTGACCATGTAATTAATTATGGCTTTATGTTTATCAGGTACAAAAAATATCTCAGCTGGTTCAGCAGATCCTTCACTTCTTTTATGGGGATTATTACTTCGGACCACCATATTTGCCAGCGAACTTAAAAAACCTTTCTTTTTCTCGCTTTCTTCGGTAAATTCTTTCAGGACTTCGATTTTTACTCCGTGATAGGCCATCGTCATGCTACCGGTTGAATAATCGCTGTCCGCATTTGCATTATAAACCATGCTGTCTATTATACCCTCTTTTATCTCCAAATTCAAATTTGGCCTTGTATATAGGTTAAATGCAGTCATGTCAATTTCTTCAAGGCCACCATGAAAGGTAAAACTAAAGGCATCAAGATCTGCCGGGAAATCAACAATCAATGTGAGCAAAGCTTCATCAAACAGCATTCCCCGGACATCCCATTTCATCGGGCCATTCTTTTTGATTAATTCGCTGCTGTTTGTAACATTGTAAATGGTGCCGTACATATTGGTAATGGGAACCTTGCCAACAACCGTTGCTTTGGGGACAAATTCTTCGTAAACCAATTTCGATTTTTTAATCTCGATCTTGCCAATGTCGATGTATTGTTTCATTTGTCCCAACATCTGATTAGGCAGCGGCGGATATTTGGTGGTGTCAAAAGGAATATTTTTGTCACGGTATAGATTTGCATTTGCACCTGACACAACAATTTTTGAAATTGTAATTTTATTTTCCAGCAAGAGTTTATTGATGCCAATATCAATCAATTCAAGTTTGTCGATGATAATATCAAAACGATCGGTTTGTTTGCCAAAAGCCTTACCAAACTCAGCTTTGCTGTACTTAGGCACAACAGCAATATTGTACAGGTCAATGCCATCTTCCATTAATTTCAGATCAACTTCGCCACATTTGATGTTATAAAAACCATTCTCTAAGGGATAATAAATATCTTTTACCTGAATGGATGCATCATCAAATTCCTCATGAAGGATAGTCTCGATAATATGCCCCGGACGGATAACAACACCTGTTAAATCAACATTTACTTCACCTGCTTCAAAAACAGTAAGCTTATCCAAATGGTTGTATAATACGAAGTCACCTTTGTTGAGCTTGAATTTTCCAACGCTTAATTGTTGCAGTTTCGGGGACTTGGCTGTGGTATCTTTTACGGTATTTGAATAAGCCTTTTTTACCTTTTCTGTTTCTGCTTTGCTAAGGTGATGAATGAACTTGATTGTGGGCCTGTAGATAAATAAAGATTCCAACTTCAAGTTACTAAAATCGAGATCTGTGCCAATATCAAGTCCGTTAATGGTGAGCTTTGGGATTGATGCGTCAATCAACATAGGATTTGCAAAACGCAATGAATCTGAAGCTTCGTAAAAACCAGGCTTAGGACTTAATTTAAAATTAGTAAGTTTTAAATTCCCTGATAAAATATTTACATTCAATTCTCCAAAGTCCATATCATATACCTCGCTAAGATCGGATTTTGCAAAGTTCTTTCGTATCAGGTCGTCGGCAATTTTACTGGCATTGTGATTAACATAAAGTAGGATACCTACTGCAATCAATAATATTGCCCCAACAATAATCCCGGTGATTTTTAAAACTTTTTTAGAGGTAGATTTTGACATGTCTCATTTCTTTGATTAAACAACAATCCCTTTATTAGCGTGTAAATATAGTACATTCAGGTGCGGAGCACCGGTAATCTTTGTAGAATTTTATCCGGCAATAGGATTAGGCCTTTATAAGCAACCCCAAATTAAACCTTCATATTTCTTGAGTTCTATGATTTATGCTACCCTCGGGTAATTTTTTTTGACCCCGTTTTTGTTGGTTTGATATCTGTTTCTCTTATTTAGCTTTAGTTTTCCCAAACAACCAAAATGCAAATGGTACACCCAGCAAGGCCAGACCGGCAGTTATTTCGTAGGTAAAAAGCAATCCCTCCAAATCTCCCAGGAATCCAACAAACATTACTGCAATGGCACCAAAGAAAAAATTGATGGTCATGTAAATTCCATTGAAGAAAGCAGGTCGTCCGCTTTTCAGGTCCTGGACGCTGGCCAATAAAACCGGGCCGCTGGCAAAAAGTACAAATCCAAGCAAAACCAACAATACAAAACGCCAGTCGCCATTGGCATGGATGAAAAACCAAAACGCAATAGGTGAGAGGATGGAGGCTGTAACGAGTGTGGTTTTCCTGCCAATCCTGTCGGATATTGTGCCGGCAAATAAAGTACCTGCTGCACCTGCCAGTTCGAGCACTGCAAGCGCAATTCCACCAAACCAAACAGTTTCGCCCTGGTCGGTAAGGAAAGTGGGCAGGAAGGCAGTGATAGCCGATTTCATGATCGACCTGAATAATAACAGGCCGCTGAGCATGAGTAGAAACGACCTGTGTTTTCGTAAACTTGCCCATGCATTTATTTTGTGCACCTGCCCCTTCATTTCGTCTGAGATTTTAATGTTTCTCAGTTTAAAATAAAGAAATATGGTGAATAAAGCAGCGAAGGGAATCAGGTTGTAGGTCCTTTCAAGTCCCCAAAAAGAAACTGCCGCTAATATGATTATTGGCCCAATGGTACGTGCAATTTCCCCACCAAACATGTAAAAACTCATTCCCCGGCCAATGTATTTTCCCGAAATCTTTTTGATCATTACCGGCGATGGTACATGAAACAGGGCGGCACTGATTCCCATGACGAAAACCAAAATGGCAAGTAAGGTGAAGTTTGGTGCAGCACCCATTAAACTGGCAGCGATGGCGGTTATGAGCGGAGTAAAAATGATGAGGTAGCGCATGTGCATCTTGTCGGCCAGCAATCCTAAAAAGGGGTTGAGCAGGAAAGGTAAACGCTGGATGACATTCAGCAAGCCTGCCATCGAATAACTGATGCCCAGTTTTTCGATAAGCAGTGGCAACAGCGGCGACAGAAACGATGAATAGACGTCGTGGAGCAGGTGTGCAAACGAGATGAGGATGACATTACCGGAATTAAATTTTCCTTTCGGCATGAGGGGACTTAATGGTTGAATTGTTATATTGCTAAATGGCTAAATTGTTAAATGTTGAGCAAAGCGAAATCCCGCCCATGCGGGGGTTAAATTGTTGAATCTTTGAATCTTTGAATTATTGAATCTTTGAATCCTTGAATCTTTGAATCTTTGAATTGTTGAATCTCCGAATGGTTAAAAATCACTCTATTTCCTTCATTCAGAAAACACATCATCCAGCAATATCGATAGTTCAACTGCCTTGAAAGGCTTGCTGATGTATTTGTCCATTCCTCCATTGAGGCATTTCTCGCGGTCATCTTTCATTGCATTGGCTGTCATGGCAATAATACTCACAGGTTTAATAAATCCCATTTTTTCTTCCCATTCCCGTATCAACCGGGTTGACTCAAATCCATCCATCACCGGCATCTGTATGTCCATCAATATTACATCATAGCGGTTCAACTTGTGCATCTCAAAGGCCACTTTCCCATCATTGGCAATTTCCATTTTGTGCCCCATTTTCTTTAACGTAGCTATCACAACTTTTTGGTTGATGAGGTTATCTTCGGCAATAAGTATCGAGTATTGATCCTTGTCGTCAAGGTAAATTGTGTTTTTATCCTGCAAGACATATGGTGGCTCTTTTCCAATCGATAGTTCGGCAGTAAACCAAAAGGTTGATCCTTTTCCTTGAACACTTTCAAAACCAATTTCACCATTCATCAGTCCCACAAGCTTTTTGGCAATCGAAAGTCCCAGGCCGGTTCCCCCAAATTTTCTTGATGTTGCCTCATTTGCCTGCCCGTATTCACTAAAAATCTTTGTACCCGCCGATTCAGGGATGCCGATGCCGCTGTCGATTACCTTAAATAGATATTTCCGGTAGGCTTGGTCGAATTTCAAAGTTTCAACTTCAATGTGCACAGCGCCTTTGTTGGTGAATTTAATGGCATTATTGGCCAGGTTAATTACAATTTGTTTTAACCTGATGGGGTCGCCCTTTGCATACATCGGGACTAAACCATCAATCATTGCCGAATATTTTATTCCTTTCTCCCTGGCCTTAGGCTTGAGTAATTTTATGGTTTCGTGGATGATGTTATGGAGATTGAAATCAATGTTTTCAAGGGTGATCTGACCAGCTTCAATCTTCGAAATATCCAGGATGTCGTTGATAATTGTAAGCAGGTTGTTTGCCGAATAGTCGATAATATCAATGTAATCCTGTTGGACTTCGTCAAGTGTGGTATTTTTTAAAAGACTGGCTGTGCCTATGATGCCATTCATCGGGGTCCTGATTTCGTGGCTCATGCTGGCCAGAAATTCGCTTTTAGATTTTGTACTTGCTTCGGCAATTTCTTTGGCTTTCCTCAAGTCTCTTTCAAGTTTACGGCGTTCGCGAATTTGTTTCAGGAACTGTTTGTTCGTTTTTATACACTCTTCGCGAGCAAGCTTTAAGTTGATGTGCACATTCGCCCGGGCCAGCAGTTCAACTTGGTCAAAGGGCTTATTTATAAAATCGACACAGCCTGCTTCGAAAGCCCTTACCCGGTTTTGGGCTGACGCTTGGGTGCCCAGGGCCACAATGGGTATGTGATGGTTTTTATCGTTTTCCCTTATTTTACCGCAAAGCTCAAAGTCATTTTTTATAGCCTCATTGCTTTCAATAAAAACAAGATCAGGGTTGTCACCTGAAATGATTTGCAGGGCATCCTGGTTGTTTGAGGTGCTGAAGGTTTTGTAGCCGCCACCAGTGAATATAGATGTTAGTTCGCCAGATGTTTTTGCACCGTAGCCAATAATAAGTACTTTAGAGTTATTCTTTTTTACCATCAAATCGAGTGTGTTGATAATTGAATCCTCAAAAATAGGAACTATTTTCGGAAGATGGGAATTACACTTCGGTTTGTTAACTATTTATTTACTTTTGCATCTGCAATGGTGTACTGCGTCTTTGCGGACAAAGTCATAATAGGGAATCCTGTGAAAATCAGGAACAGTTCCCGCTGCTGTAAGCTCTTAATTTTACTTTCCGGTAAGCTCACGCCACTGTTTTGTTGATGAATGGGAAGGCCACCGGAGAGCGAGTAAGTCAGAAGACCTGCCATTGAAAATTCAATAATCGAAGCTTTCGGGATAAAAGCCAGGGTAAATGAGGAAATCCAAATTTATTCCACTTAGTCTTCCGGTAAGTTTTAAGGTATTGATTTTACTGTATTTAGTAATTCATCTTAACCTGAAAAATTCATGAATTTTTCACTTCACTGCCCAAGAGCCAGTGAAGCCGATTTTCCAGGGGAAAATCGAGGGTTAACCCTCGAAAATATTTTTTGCAAATATTTTCGGCCTTCGGT
>CAZBDF010000303.1:0-6254 GCA_964490385.1 uncultured Lentimicrobiaceae bacterium
AATACCCCTAAACTTGATATGTTAATGTTCCTAAATATTTAGGATCAAACACTTGACTATCCAAAAAATATTTACTATGTTTGTTCTATTCAATTAGAAACAACTTGATTTAGCTAACCATTTAATCAGATCAAACCCCAATGATCAGATCAATATTAGTAGATGGTGTTTGTGACGACATCATAACTCTGGAAAGGATACTGTCAACAGATTTTCCAATTATTCAAATATCTGGAAAAGCAACTACTATGGCTACAACACAAACTTTAGTAACAGAAATCAATCCTGAATTACTTATCATAAATATTGATTTGATACTGAATAATGGTATTACCCTGCATGATTATTTTTCGAATGTTAATTATGAGTGCATTTTTCTTACTGATGCTATTCATTTTGCGGTTGAGGCCAGTAATTGCAATTCCAATGGGTATCTTAGTAAACCTGTTCAGAAAGAACACCTGAGTAAAGCAATTAACAAAACGCTGTCTAAAATAGGGGCCAAGAATGAAAATGCCAAAAATAAAATACTGGCAGAAAAATACACCGAACATTCTTCAAATGAGGATGTAATAGGAATACCTACAATTGAAGGCTTTGAATTTATTGCTATAAAGGAAATTATACAATGTGAAGGGCTGCAAAAATGTACACGCGTAATTACCACGGAGAGAACAGATATAATCAGTTCATACAACCTTGGTGAGTTTCGAAAATTGCTGGAACCATATGGATTTTATTGCCCACATAAGTCTCACCTGATAAATTTGAAGCATATCAAGAAGTACCATAGAGAGGGCAACATTTTAATGATAAATAATACTTATGTACCTATAGCGAGGCGTAAAAAAGGAGAGTTTTTAAGCCTGGTGAAGCGCTTTTAACACGCATCCACTTAATCCAAAATAAGGCCTTTCGTTCCAAAAAGAAGCCCTTCATTCCTATTCAAATGACCTATAGTCAAATGGGCATTGCTATCCCTACCCATAATTCATATCTTGCACCCTTACTTCACTGAGCCCCAATATATATCCTAAAGGTATTTATTCATGGATTTTAAAGTTAGTAAGATTTATTTGTCTGCAGAACCTGGAAACGGAAATAACATCAATCCTAAAGATGATAATACCGATGTGATTGTATTTTTCGAGAATGGTAAAAAGTACATTGCTTCTTTTTTTGCTTATGATAATATCAAAGTAATGCAGGGTCAGCATCAAAGGGATGGGAAATTTCACAATGGAGAATATTTCTGGGATAAAAAAATGGTATTGGTAAAGGATTGTACAATCAATACCATAGAACCAATAATCATTGATTTAATCGATGAAGGGGATTTTCAGGAAGCATTTAGGGAGTTATAGCTTTAAGAAAAATGAAACATACGACATACAACATAATAACAGCTCAAGAATGGGACTGACGGGGCGAAGCTTTGTAAGGCAACAAGGCATTTCGAATGCTATTCCATTTCAAAATTGATGCAATAATGAGTTACAAAATTTTAAAATGATTTTGCCAATTACAAATATGTTGGTTCGCCAACTGAGCGAATACATCGGGCAAGTTAGCAACAATGTTGACGAGCCTCCGGTAGTACTTGGAAATATTGGTTTATCAGATGGTTTAGGAGGAAGTGAAGGATACATGCAAGGCAGGATAGTATTGAGCTTAGTAAATGTAATGGAGGAAGCTACCTTAAAGAATAGCTCCCCATACAGGAAATTTGACAATCATTACGAGAAAGAAAATCAACCTGCCTTTTTGAATTTGTTTTTACTATTTACATCAAATTTCACAGGTGGGGGCAATGTTCCCAATGATACAGATTACGCGAATGGGCTAACGCGTTTGTCTCAGATAATTGAATTTTTTCAATCAAAAAGTGTATTTACTGTTCAAAACTCACCCTTCCCAAATACACTTCTCAATCCTGACCTTCAAGACGTAAGAGTAAGCCTGGAATTGGTTTCGATGACGTTTGAGCAGATAAACCATTTATGGGGATCTTTGGGTGGAAAACAGGTCCCATTTGTTCTTTACAAGGCAGGTATCCTTCCTTTAAAACGGGACCGTATTACTGATAGGGGAGCCTACATACAAGAGATTAAGACAGATTCAGTTCACACCTAGCAATGTCAATGAGTAGCCTGATTCAATATCGTCCACTTTTTTCGGTACAATCCCACCACGAATATTACCTTCCCCGTGAAACATCTTTGTACCAGGGCATTTCAATCACCGAACAGCGTAGGATCAGGGAGGAATTATTGGCTAATTACAGGACATCCAGGGATTTTAAAATTTCCCCCACCCCGGCTTGTTCAAAACTATTAAATAACCATCGCCTTATATTCAAGGCAGATAAAATGGGTTTTTTTGTTGCTTGTAAAGTTACCGGCTTGCCAGATGGTACTTTTGTGCCCTTCATCCCTCTTAACGAATCCTTTTCTTTACGTTTTGCTGTTCAATTAGAAAATCAGTATTTTCTAAATTTTTCAAATCTTCGTATGGAGAAAGAGGCAAAAAATAAAGATCATTTTCTGCATTACTTCTCCAACCGGGCAAATAATTCTGTAGGCGAAGGCCCACACTACCTGAGCAGGGCTGTACCCGAATTCGATGCTTCCAAAGCTTATGAAGCAGGTGAAATTATTGTCGATTTAACCAATCCTGCAGATCCCAGAATGCTTGAGGCAATCAAAGATAATGGCCCTGCCATGTTTAACAATTCCGAATGGGCCCGGATTTTTCAAGACATGATCCCGCTACCTCAATTTGTAACAAATGAGGATCGCGTGGTTTTAAGGCCCAAGGTATTTAAACATAATGTGGAAAGTGTAGCTAGGGAATCACTAACATTTTTTATTTACGATTATGACGGGGTATTTCAAAAAGCCCTGAACTTCGATACAAAAGACCCTGGCACACCATTAAAAGAATGCGAACTAAAACTTTCAGATCTTCCTTCTGCATGTTACAGCTTTGAGGTTCGGGATATCGTTGGGACTACTTTCCCTGAACTTGGGCTCAGGTTTTTTATGGATGATGCGTTGTATATTCAACGTCCATTTGCACTCATTGAGTGTTTTCATAAGCCCGACGGAAGTTTGAACAAATATCGCTGGCTTGATAACAATAATAAACTTCTTTCACCAAACTACGCGGTCCACTGGAAGAACCGGTCAACTTTTTGGCGCTATTACTATGCCAATGCCCCGGTCTTTACTTCAACACAAGTAAAGGTTTTTGAGCCAACACCCGGAAATCCAATAGACAGGATATTGGTTTCGACCGGCCCCCTGGGTTTAACACGATTAGGCCGTCAGATTGAAATAGATCTGGATGATGGCACAGTTTTTCTTGCCAATCCGGAAGCTGTTTCGATTTTCCCTGAAGGAGATAGGATTTACTCCGAAATTAACATGGGAGGCGGACTTGGCCCCCCATCCTAAAGATCATTAGTATTAAAAGATTATTTATAAACTAAACTCAAATTAAAATGGCAACATCCTACAAAACACCAGGCGTTTACATCGAGGAAATAAGTAAATTTCCTCCTTCGATCGCGGCCGTGGAGACAGCTATTCCTGCCTTCATCGGTTACACCGAAAAAGCTGAAAAAGGCGAAGAAGACCTTACTTTGGAGCCAGTACGCATTACTTCGGTACTTGACTACGAAACCTATTTCGGAGGGCCCGAAGAAGAAGGTGAGAGTATCACCATAACCATTACCGAAAAAACAGACGGTAATGACAAAGTTTTGGAGAGGGACACCAAAGGGAAAATTGAGGGAGCCTCTCCACATAACATGTATTACGCGGTGCTGGCCTATTATGCAAATGGTGGTGGGCCGGCATATGTTGTATCAATTGGCAAAACCGCAGATACTGCTGGTGTGATCAGTGATGCAGACTTAACCGAGGGGATTAAAAAACTTGAAAAGGAAGATGAAGTTACCCTTATTGTGGTGCCTGAAGTAGCATCTCTTGGTGCAGGCGCGGTAGCAAGCGTTATGACGGAGGCTTTAGACCAGGCAGGAAAATTACAGGATCGTTTTGTGATTATCGATGTACCCGATGTTGCTAACGAAACTGTATTTGATGTGGCTACAGCTTTCCGTGCTGAAGGTCTTCCGCTGTCAAATCTAAAATATGGTGCATCATATTACCCGAATATTAAAACTACCTTTAACTACGCATACGATGAAGCCAATGTAATTGTAGCCATAATTACCGATGGCGGCGCCCCTGCAGAGGGTAAAATGGCTGATTTTAATCCGGATGATGCACTGCGTTACAACATTATCAAAAAGGCTATAGATGATATTGAAATGGAACTTCCACCCAGCCCACTGGTAGCAGGTATTTATGCAAATGTTGACAGTAATCGCGGTGTATGGAAGGCTCCGGCAAATGTTTCATTACGCCAGGTTACCAAACCTTCAAGAAAAATTACCCACGATGAACAGGCGGGACTGAATGTAGATACATCCGGTAAATCTATTAATGCTATTCGCACTTTCATCGGTAAAGGAGTATTGATCTGGGGTGCCAGGACCCTGGATGGAAATAGCAACGAATGGCGATATATTTCCGTCCGCCGTTTCTTTAATTTCGCCGAAGAATCAATTAAAAAGGGCACCGAGCGATTTGTATTTGAACCCAATGATGCCAATACCTGGGTTAAGGTACGTGCAATGATCGAAAACTTCCTGACACTGCAATGGCGTGCCGGGGCCTTGGCTGGTGCTGTTCCAGAACAAGCCTTTTATGTAAGGGTTGGCCTGGGCGAAACAATGACCTCACAGGACATACTGGAAGGACGCATGAATGTAGAAATCGGAATGGCTGTTGTTCGTCCGGCGGAGTTTATAATCCTTAAGTTCTCACATAAAATGCAAGAATCTTAAGAAAAGCGTCAGCAGTTTTTAACACATTAATATTTCATTAAATCTAAAATAAATCAATTATGGCACAAGGAGATTATCCACTACCGAAATTCCATTTCCAAGTTGAATGGAACGGTACCAAACTAGGTTTTACCGAGGTAACTGGTCTTGATGTTGAAACCGAACCCATTGAATACAGGCATGGCGAAAGTCCGGTATATAGCAAGACCAAACAACCCGGCTTAACAAAATACAGCAACATAACCTTAAAGCGCGGCACATTTCAATCTGACAACGAGTTTTACGACTGGTGGAAAGAAACTGCTTTCTTTCAGGAAGGAAACGCTACCCAATCTAAATACAGGCGCGACATCACCATTAGCCTGTTAAATGAAGAGCATGCACCAATTATTGTTTGGAAGGTTGTAAATGCCTGGCCCATAAAAGTACAACCAACAGACCTTAAGGCCGATGGTAATGAAGTAGCCATCGAGTCGATCGAATTGGTCCATGAAGGGGTGACCATTCAAAACGATTAACAATGCCTCAAAATGAATACCCTCTTCCGGCTTTTCATTTCCTGGTTGAGCTTACCGAAAGAGGAAGTCAGGAAGAAAGCACATATGATAACCGGTTCCAATCCGTATCGGGGCTCAATGTAGAGATGAATACGGAAACGATAAGGGAAGGCGGCGAAAACAGATTTGAGCATCAGGTACCAACAAGGACTAAATATTCAACATTGGTGCTCAAAAGAGGGGTATTGAGGGAGACGGATCTTATACAGTGGTGCCGGAGGGCACTGGAGGGATTTATATTTGAACCTACAAACTTTTCGGTTAAATTACTTGGCCCAAATCACAAGACCTTGATTACATGGAATTTGGTTCACGTATGGCCAAAGAAATGGTCTGTCAGTGATCTTGATGCCGAGAAGAATGGACTGCTCGTGGAAACCCTGGAGTTGAACTATAATTTCTTTACTGTTAAGTTTGAAGATAAACCTTAAAAATCGTTCCACTTTTAATTTAGTGGAACGCATTAGCAAATATGTGCTAATTGTCATTAATGGCTTGATGCCAGATGACCGGTAACTGCCCCGCCTGCCCTGCCACTGCATAGCTATGGCGAAGCGGGGCCAAAGCGAAGCGGTGGGCATGGAAGGAGTCCGACTGGATGACCAATGTTACTATATCATCAAATAACGGATTTTCTGCAATTTACACATCTGACACCCGTGCCGAGACAAAGCCTCGTGCATGCTCGAGCATAGCTCGGCATCATCCAACACCTGGCAATTAACATAAGTCAGTATGTAATAAATAGTTGTTTTAAAACCATCCATTAAATTCGTGGTAGAACC
>CAZBDF010000304.1:0-6253 GCA_964490385.1 uncultured Lentimicrobiaceae bacterium
AAATGATTAGTAATATTTTATTGAAATAACGGATTTTAAATGTACAAAAAATATCTTACAATATGCAAATCACCAAACTTTGTGAGGCTAAATTATAACAATTAAGCGAGCAATGATGAGCACTGAAAAATAATTTTCTTTTTTTTTTGCCAGCTAATCAACACAAAATAGGTTTTATTTAGCAAGGCTTTTCAGAAGGCTTTTCTATCTTTGCCGGCTGAAAATCAATTCAACATTTTAATAACAATCTTTATTTCAAGATAAAATGCACGAATTTTCAATAGCTGTTAGTATGGTTGATATTGCACTTGAATATGCCGAAAAATCAAATGCCATAAAGATCAACGAAGTTGAACTTGAAATAGGAGAACTATCAGGTGTTGTGTATGATGCAATGGATTTTGCCATGCAAGCCGCAGTTATAGGAACATTGCTGGAAGGGGCAAAAATTAAAATCGTTTCACCACCGGGGATGGCCAAATGTAATTCTTGCAACCATGAGTTTAAGGTTGAAAATATTTTTGATGCCTGTCCCAATTGTGGGGCCTACAACCCAAAAGTTATCGGTGGTAAAGAATTAAGGGTGAAATCACTCAATATCGACTAAATGATTACGTTATTCTTATCCATTTTAAATAATGGAAAATTAATAAAACATTAAAAACAATAAAACTTACACATATGTGCGGAACTTGTGGATGCGGATCAAATGAAGATCCCGTGAAAATTTTAATACCAGGAGAAGAAGAACACACTCATAACTATACGCATGTTCATAAACATGAGCATGGAAATGAAGATCATTCTCACGATCATAACCATTCCTACAATCATTCACATGATGGTGACAAAAGTACTCACGATCATGAACACGAAAATGAGCATGACACACAGGATCATGAACACCAGCATATTCATGGCCACAATCATGATAATAATGACCATGATCATCATCACGAGCATCATCATCACAATCATGACCACGATCATGGTCACGATCATTCACATGGACGACAGCTTATTATTGAAGAAGATGCCCTGCACGTGAATAGGTTGTCAGCTGAAAGAAACCGTGGTTATTTCGAAGCTAAAAATTTGATTGCACTCAACCTGGTAAGTTCACCGGGATCGGGAAAAACCAGCTTGCTCGAAAAAACAATCATAGCCCTCAAGGACCAAATCAACATTTATGTAATTGAAGGCGACCAGCAAACCATGAATGATGCTAACAGGATTGATGCTGCCGGAGCACCTGTTGTTCAGATAAACACCGGAAACGGATGTCACCTTGATGCTGACACAGTAAACAAAGCTGTTAAAAAACTCGACATCCAAAGCGAAGGCATTTTAATGATCGAAAATGTGGGCAACCTGGTTTGCCCTTCACTTTTCGACCTGGGCGAAGCAAAGCGTGTGGTAATAATCAGTACCACCGAAGGAGACGACAAACCTTTGAAATACCCGACAATGTTCGAAACCTCCGACATTTGTATTATCAACAAAACTGATCTCCTGCCCTATGTTGACTTTAGTGTGGCCCAGGCTAAGGAATATGCCCAGAGAGTAAATCCTAAGTTGAGATTTTTTGAGCTTTCTGTGAAAACAGGTGAAGGCATGGAAGCATGGCTGAAATATTTAATGGAAGAGTTGGTTGAAAAATAAAAGTTATTGGTGTATAAAGGAAATAGGGTTTATAGAGGGAAATGCAATTCAGATTCCTCACTTCGTTCGGAATGACAGCGGCGGGCATGAAGTGGTGGGGAGGCTGGATCGGGCGCTTTGCGCCCGATCCAGCCTCCCCTTTATCGCACCAGTTCGTGTCATTTCGATCGAAAATTTGTGTAGCAAATTTGAAGAGAGAAATCTAAAAATCACGACACGATATTTACGTTAGATCAGGAGGTCTGAGTTTATGATTCCCTCTATACACCTTAGCAGCACTATTTCCCCTCTCCTACTTTAACCTTGCCCCTCCTACTCCATCGAAACATCCTTCAATACCTGGCGGTAGGCATTGAAGATATTGGCACGTGAAACAAAACCTACATATTTTCCATCGTTAATTACGGGCAGGTTGTAATATCCGGTGGTTTTAAATTTTTTCATCACCAGTTCCATAGGTTCCGAAATAGACACATGCTCCTTTGCCTGCATCATGTACATTGATATCGGGTTATCCCACAGTTCAGGGTGAAACATATCCTCACGCACATCGTCCATATCAACCAGCCCGATGTAAGTCCCATCATCTTCATCAACCACAGGAAACAGATTTCTTTTTGATTTTGCAATTAATTTGGTCAGTTCCCTCAGGGTAGAATCCGGGTCAATAGTAAGCAAGTCAGTGTCGATAACCCGTTTAACATTGAGTAAGGTTAAAACAGTTTTGTCCTTATCGTGGGTTAAAAGGTCACCACTCTCTGCAAGGCGGCGGGTGAAAATTGAGTGTGGCTGAAAAGTCTTAATGGTGAGAAAGGCAATGGATGTAGTAAGCATCAATGGAACGATCAACTCGTAACCATTGGTCATTTCGGCAATTAGAAATATAGCTGTTAATGGCGCATGCAACACTGCTCCCAACACTCCTGCCATACCAACAAGCGTAAAATTCCCTTCATGCAAGGGACTGATGAAATCGAACTGATTGAATAAGCGTGCCAGGAAAAAACCCGACATCCCACCCATTACAGCGGCAGGAGCAAAAATACCTCCTATTCCCCCGGCCTAGGTAGTTAATGTGGTGGCAATAATTTTAACCAACACCAATAGCAAAACAAACCCAAGCGGAACCCACCAGATGTCCTTAAAATTGTAAAGCACTGTATTAACAAGTAAACCTTCCTCCTGGTTTGTCATAAGAAGTTCAATGGCAGCATAACCTTCACCGTAAAGCGGTGGCAGCAAAAATATCAAAACACCCAGACCAAGGCCTCCAATCAGAGTCCGGTTATAAGGTTGTTTAATCTTTTTGAATTTATCCTGGATAAAATGATGCATCCAGTTAAAATAGAGCGACACCAATCCGCAAACAATCCCAAGAAGAATATAAAAGTGAACATCACTAACTTCGAAAGGTTGGGTAACAGAAAAATGGATGAGCATATCTTCGGCCAGCAATAGTTTAGTTGTGATGGCACCGGTTACCGAGGCTATCAACAATGGAATGATTGATAAAGTGGTGAGATCGAGCATAAGTACCTCAAGGCTGAAAATAACAGCTGCAATAGGTGTTGTAAAGATGGAGGCCATCGCTCCGGCAGCACCGCAACCAATAAGCAGGGTGGTATTTTTGTAGTTCAACCTTAATGACTGCCCAACACCCGAACCAAGTGAAGCTCCGGCAGCAATAATCGGCGACTCGAGTCCAATTGATCCACCAAAGCCGGCTGTGAATGACCCACCAATTACCGAAGAGAAAAACTTATGCCACCTCATTTTTCCGTCGAGACGCGAAATGGCAAATAAAATCCTGGGAATTCCCTGGTCGGTATTGTCCTTTATCACGTACTTGGTTAAAAATACTACAATGGCAATACCAACAGCGGGATAAAGTACATACAAAATATTTTGGGTTGAAATATCGAAAAAGCCGGTAAGCGATTGTTTAATATAAAACACAAAGGACTTCAGGAAGTAGGAAGATACACCTGCACCCAGGCCTATAAAAACACTAAGGATGATAACAAAATAGGAATCAGTGATGTTTTTAACACGCCAAATTAAAAAACGACCTATAACCCTGTGGCTTTTCACGGAGTAAAAGTAGGAAAAAAGGAATTGAGTAGTAGAAAAACTTTATTGACGGAGTTTATAATTTGGAAACGAAGTGGATGAATTGGAACGAAGGGAATAGGTTCAAATCATAGTTCTTCAATAAGTAATCGTTTAGGTGATTGAGAGATTTGTTAAAACGAAAACCTTCTTCCAATTGAAAGTCATTTATTGTCATTGATGGTCATTCGTAGTCATTTTTTTCAAATAAAATGACACGCGAAGCGTAAATAACAATTAATGACAGCGAAGCTAAATGTCACAATTGAAATTACTAAACGAAGAATTCACTTCATTTCTATACCATCTAAGTAGATACTTTAATAATTTCACTCCAAACTCTTACTGTCTTTATTAACCCGATTTAATAGTGTTGGTTTTATAGCTTTCGACAAATTATAAAATTTGTAATCCCGCATCCTCAACATATTCCAATGCTGATTTTCATATCCACCAACAGGAGTTTTTTCAAATTCCATCGTAAGCTGTAGCAGGTTTTGATCATAGTAAGTAATACAGTCGTCGAATTGAGGGCCAAATTTCATTAATGCACTTAAAAAATACCAGCCAATATCGTAACCCCTAAAAGCATAATCCTTTGGTTCGTCCTGGTAAGTTTGTCTGAACCTGCGAATAAACTGTTTTACCAATGGCGAATTATAATCCACATAAGTATCACTCATTATTTGGGTATTCAGATTGTTGAGGTGTTCGGGTTCAAGGAAATCAATAAGCTTCCATTCGGGAATGCCAATAACAGTTATCGGAAAACTATCCCTCAATTCGTTGAGTTTTCGCATAAAATCCAGGATAAATACCTTGTCGTTGCTGTAGGTGATCACTACATTTTCGTGGTCGATAGATGCCTTGTGGCGAAAAGCGTAAACTGAATCGCGGCTGTAAACTATTTCATTATAAAGGTCAGTAAAAGGTGGTTGCCTGGTTTTTAAGTCTTTATTGAGGTAGGATCGGAGTAAATTAAAATCCGTTTCATCGCGGTATGGGTTATGTTTAGCTATGAAAATCTGTGAGCGTTGGTGACTTTCGTTGAGATATTGAACAAGCTGCTCAAATTGCTGATCGATGGTGGGTGTAAGTTTAAAAACATACGGATTATCGAAGATCACTTCACTTCTTGTAGTTAACGGGTTTACAATATGGATGTGATTTTCCTTTGCAAAATTGGCCACAATAGTAAAACTACTGCTAAACACAGGGCCAATGATCAGGTCCATTTGCTTTAATTCAGGATTACGGATAAGTTGTTTGGCACCAGTGATATCGTCCTCCAAGTCGAAAACGAATATTTCAGCATCCAGGCCCAGTTTTTTCAATGAATCCACAGCAAGCATAAAACCTTCATAAAGATGTAGAAAAGTAAATGGTTTAATGAATTCCTGTTTGACTTCTCCACCACCTTCTCCGCTCGTTTTTTGTAGCGGTTCATCCAACTGGTCAAGGTACAACGGAAGTATCAAGGCAATTTTATATTTGCCGCCTTCCCACGATTCCTCACATATTTCCTTTTGACTTTGCAAAGTATCAGTAACGATAACAGGCTCAAGTGTATCAGCATAAACCATTACCGCTTCTTGGTCAGGAGTCAACTTTGGCAGTGGTATATGGATAACCTGGCCTTCCATCAAGTGCCGCGAAATATAGGGGTTAATTTCCTTAATCGCTTCAATATCCACTTCATACTTTCTTGCAAGTTTATTGGCGGTTTCCCGCTCACTAACTTTATGGGTGATAAAACTTGCACCTTCGATAGAGTAAGGGATTTTTATAATTTGCTCACTTTTCAATTGATCACCAATGTCCGGGTTGAGGGCATAGATCTTGTCGATACTTACTCTGTATTTTACGGCTAACAAGTAAAGGGATTCTTTTGTTCTGGCCTGATACTCAAAATAATCTTTTACAGGCTGAGTCTTAACCTGCTGTACAGAAATTATCTCGGGCTCAGGTGAAGTAATGATCTGGCCCTTGGGAATTTTAATAAATGTGCCTTCTTTCAATCCATCAGGAAATCCATCATTGGCTGCTTTCAGGGCTTCAATTGATACATCAAACTCTTTAGAAAGACTGTACAAAGTAGCTTTAGGCCTCACTTTGTGCATAATATATCCGGCATCCACATTGGTGCTTAATGTGCTTTTGACCTCTTTTTTAAAAGCCGGGATTTTTATTACGCGGCCTATTTCAAGTTCATCCGTGAGGCCGGGATTGTAATATTTGAGTTCATCGAGGTTAACATGGTAAGCCCTGGCAATCGAATAAAGGGTTTGTCCCTTTTTTACTTCATGCAAATAAAAATCTTTCCCTTCAAGCTGTTCGGTAACATTCGATCGTACTATTGCATCCTGTGCAAACACAGCAGTAATACTAAAATAGAAAAGAAATAAAAAAACAAAAGGAACACTAAATGACCTCATAATTGGATATATCTGATGATGCATTCATTTGCAAACGAAAAAACCTC
>CAZBDF010000305.1:0-6253 GCA_964490385.1 uncultured Lentimicrobiaceae bacterium
GCACCACAAGCATTATTGCCCACCATCCCGCCAATAACACAACGATTTGCAGTAGAAGTTTCCGGCCCGAAAAACAATCCATATTGCTCTAAAGCAATATTCAACTCATCCAGTACAACTCCCGGCTCCACCATAACCCACCGCTTGGTTTCATTGATTTCAAGGATTCGGTTCATGTATTTACTCACATCCACAACTATGCCCCCACCAACCACTTGCCCGGCCAATGAAGTACCAGCTCCCCGTGGGATTAGTGATGTTTTATTCTCTGTTGCAAAACGGATCAGCTTTTTAATGTCCTCCTTATTGCGGGGCCTGGCAACTGCAATGGGTAACTCGCGGTATGCAGAAGCATCCGTAGCATATTGAATCCGGGTTGAGTAATTAAAGGAAATATCCCCTTCGAGTTCTGCTTTTAAAGCAGGTAGTTGATTTAGTATTTCGTCTCTATCCATGTATTCGGGTATTAGAGCGTAAAGTTACTATTTATGAATAATACGAAAAGTTTTGAAAGTTAAATATAGGAATTCTGATATTGATGGGAGGGACTCAAAGTGAAGAACACTAAAACTTGTTGTACCGTTTCCCAAAAGTTACACTAAGATAAAGGTTGAGAAAACTGTAATGCTCATCAGTGAAGGCCATTATAGGAATTGGAATGACATATCCATCTAAGACAAACCCGATTTCCATTGATTTGATGCTGGTGTTGTATTGGCCGAAATAGAAATCCAGTCCAGCCTTGATATACACCCCGGGGTGAAATTTGGTTTCGGTAACCCCATCGAGAAAAGGAGCCCGGCCATAAATATTTTCAATGAAATGTTTGTCAGGGTCGTATTTTTCGGAATTGATGCTATTGTAATCGTTTTGGTTAATGATGTAGAGATAGATGGGCTTGCCCATTCCAAGAGATAAACCACCATAGTATGCAAAGCGCAGCTCCACACCTCCCCAGTAAGGCTTTCTGGAAATCAGGTATTGCTGTCCCAAACCTGCCCTGAGCACATAAACTTTATTGAGTTTGCCATACACATAACTGTTGGCGTTGCTATAGTACGCACCATAAAAATTAACCCTGACTTGTTTCCATGACCGGATACCGACAAACTCCAATTCCCACAAATTTTTCTTAAAAGCAGTGGCATTGTATCCTTTCCTGAACAACACTCCCCAACCAGCAGTGTGAATTGTCCCTCCTCCCATCATCTCCTTTTTAAGGATAACTTTATTGAGGATTGTATCGATTTCTTCAAATGGAACACTTTCATCCTTCTGGGCAAATGCAGAGGATAACGAAAAGATTAGGATAAAAAACAATATTATTTTGAAGGTCGATTGCATGGGCCAAATCACACTTTAATTGAAAATGATCAGGAGAAAATAAAACGCAAAGGACTGGGAAAGCACAAATCGTTAGCGGCGGACCTCTTTCTGGAACTTTTTAACTTCTCCATACGATGGGCACTGCTCAGTTGATTTACATGAAGTCATGATGACCCCGACAAAAATGAATACGGTAAGGATTATGGAGGCTTTAGCAACTTTTTTCATACTTTTACGCAGCTATATAATTTAACGCTTGATTTTATTGGCAAAAATAGTTTTTTTTGACCACTTTATTAACACCATTTTGCATGATATATTGCAAATCTTGTTAAAAACAGAATTTTTTAAATACACTGATACAGAGCATGTCGAAAGTAAACCCTATTATTGAAGAGAGCTGGAAAGAAGAACTTGCAGATGAATTTGATGCAACATATTTTGCACAGCTAAAGGGATTTTTAGTGGATGAAAAATCAAAATTCACCATCTACCCTCCCGGGCTACAAATCTTTTCAGCTTTCAATTTCACACCTTTCAATGATGTCAAGGTAGTGATCCTTGGCCAGGATCCTTACCACGGGCCGGGGCAGGCACATGGCCTTTGTTTTTCGGTTTCGGAAGGAATAAAACAGCCTCCATCGCTTCAAAATATTTTTAAAGAAATACACAGCGACCTTGGCTATGAAATTCCAACACATGGTAACCTGGAAGGCTGGGCAAAGCAGGGAGTTCTTTTGCTCAATGCAACTTTAACAGTACGTGCCAGGCAGGCAGGATCGCACCAAAACCAGGGCTGGGAGCAATTTACTGATCAAGCCATTAGGAAGCTATCAGAAAAACGTGAACATCTAGTTTTTTTGCTTTGGGGAAATTATGCCATTGCCAAAGAAGCACTCATAGATAGCTCCAAACACCTCATCCTGAAATCGCCACATCCATCACCTTTTTCTGTACATCGTGGGTTTTTCGGTAACCGGCATTTTTCTAAAGTCAACAAATACCTGAAGGAACAGGGTATTAGCGAAATTGATTGGAGGGTTTAGGAATTGTAAATGTTGAATTGTAAATGCTGAATTGTAAATGTGCAAATTTGTGTATTGCACCACTATGTGGAAAACTAAAGACGCTTTACGGGGAACAAAATACCAATAAAATATCCAATGTTGAGCATAGCGCCTGTCCAGTTCGTACGGGGAAATCCTTGCCACTTCGGGATAAAATGTCCAATGACGAATGTAGATAGATTTACGAAACCACAATCCCGCACCTGCGGGACACTAAAATTAGTTTGTTGATTTTCATTCTTTTGTGGTTCTCGGTGTTCCTGCTTACCAGCAGGCAGGTTGGTGTTTTGGTGGCGATTTTTATTTTTAATTTTTCGAAGTATGCTCTACGCTGAACGATAAACTTTGAACACGCAGTTATTCAAAAATAAATATCTTTGCTAAAATTCTAATACAATGAAAAAAACTGGTTTAACTATTCTTGCCATTATTTTGGCTGCTTTTTATGCACTTCCTGCTTCAGCACAAATCAAAGGTGACGACATCCTTGGCGTTTGGCTCAACGAAGACAAAGATGCCCACACTAAAATTGAAAAACGGGGAGATAAGTATTTTGGAAATATTATCTGGCTCAAAAACCCTATCGACGAGGAAACCGGAAAAGCCAAGTTGGATGATGAAAACCCAGATGAAAAACTTCAGAAGCGTCCGGTAATGGGCCTTGAACTGCTTAAGGACTTTGAATTTGACGGTGATGACGAATGGGAAGATGGTGACATCTATGATCCGAAGAGCGGCAAAACCTACAGCTGCTGGATGAAGTTCACAGATGACTCAAAAAATGAACTGAAAGTCCGTGGATTTATTGGTATATCGCTGCTGGGGCGGACTACCTACTGGACACGGGTGGAGTAGTTAATCCTGACTTAACCGTTGCTTCAATTACAACATGCAATTGCGCTTTTTCATCGCTTGATAGTTGCTTTACATCAATTGCCTTGTGAATTGTTAAGGTAACTGCTGTGGAAGTAATTGTTCCGGTATCCTCCAATATTTTATAAGTATTATCGATTGTAAGCGGAACGGCATAGGAATCTGCGCCGCTTACCAGTTTAAAAGCGCCAGGTTTAAACTTCAACATTTCATGCCCACGACTCCTGGTCCCCTCCGGAAATATTACCATGGCATGCCCTTTTTGAATATGCCTGATAGAGCGTTCGATGGTTTTAATAGTAGCACGTGGGTTGCTTCGGTCGATCATAACGCAATTCAAAGCCCTTAACCAAATATTCATGATTGGAATCCTGGCCAATTCCTTTTTGGCGATAAATCCAACAGTTTTTGGAATGTATCCGGTGATGAGAGGAATATCCATCAAACTTTGATGATTACTTACAAAACAAATATTGTTTGACGCTGGCAGGTTTTCAAGACCAATAACTGTAACAGTTGAATGTATGACAAAGAAAAACAGCTTGGCATATTCCTTTCCAATGTAGTTCAAATAACGAAAGGCCAATTTATTATACCCAAACAACATCATGATCCCTGCAGGGATCATCATCGGCAAGGTGAGCACTACCGATACAAATGCATATAAAACTACGAGGCTATTTTTGAGGTTTAATTTCATTGGGAATTAGCTTGCCTGATATTTTGAGCAGACGTGCAAAGATAGAAAATCCAAAACAATATTACTTATCCAAATATCCAGTCATTAGCCGGGCAGCAGTTTTCGAAGCGCCGGTTCCCCCAAGTTTTTCCTGAAGGATTTTGTAATCTTCGAAAATTCTTTTCCTGTTGGCAGCATCAAGGATCCGTCCAAATTCCTGTTTCAGGCGGGTAGTATTCATTTCATTCTGAATCAGTTCTTCCACAATTTTCCTGTCCATGATTAAATTGACCAGTGAAATATATTTGATGTGCACCAGGCGTTTTGCTATTTGATAGGATAAATTGCTTCCCTTGTAACAAACAACTTCGGGAACATTCATCAGTGCAGTTTCAAGTGTAGCTGTGCCGGATGTTACAAGTGCAGCATGAGATTTACCAAGCAAATCGTGGGTACTGTCGAAAACAAGTTTAACATCAGCATTGCCTATGGTGTTTCTGTAAAACTCTTCAGGCATCGATGGTGCTCCGGCAATGACAAACTGAAATTCAGGATATTCAGGAACTATTGAAAGCATCACATCGAGCATTTTGCTGATTTCCTGCTTTCGGCTACCCGGTAAAAGTGCTATAATTGGCTTTTTATCCAACTGATGTACTGCCCTGAAATCCTGGTTACTCTTAAGTTTCTTTCGTTCGTTATCAATAGCATCGAGCAAGGGGTGTCCCACAAAATCAACATCTACATCATACTTTTTATAAAATCCCTGCTCAAAAGGAAGAATTACGAACATCCGGTCAACATATTTCCTGATCGATTTCACCCTGCCCTTTTTCCATGCCCATATTTGTGGCGAGATGTAATAGAAAACCTTCAGCCCCTGTTCATGTGCAAACTTGGCCATCCTAAGGTTGAACCCGGGATAATCTACCAGGATCAGCACGTCAGGATTGTAATTCAGGATATCTTTTTTAGCGAAGCTAATATTTTTAAGAATCGTTCGTAGATTTAACAACACTTCAGCAAAACCCATGAAGGCGAGATCACGGTAATGCTTCACCAATGTTGCCTCCTGCTTTTCCATCAAATCGCCACCCCAACAACGGAACTCAGCCTTTTTGTCCTGCCTTTTCATTTCCAACATCAGGTTGGAAGCATGTAAATCCCCCGAAGCCTCCCCGGCTATGATATAGTATTTCATGTAATTTGGGATTCAACAACAAAATAAGCGATCACGTAAAGGAAGGTGACAACCAACACGGCTTTGCCCGTTTTTACGAACTTGAAGTTTACAAGGTAAAGCCGCATGTACACTACATTGATGATGAGTGCCATGAGGTAGGGTTTTTCTAAGGAAAATGGACGGAAGTTAAAAAGTCCTCCAAAAAAAATAAAAGCATAATAAAGGACGAATAGAAATGCTACCGGGGAAACCAGCCCCAGGAAAGCCCCGAAAGCATATGAATCCTTTTTGAAAATCTTTTCTAATATTTTCATTTAATTATATTAGTTGTGATGCTTGTACTATTCCTTTTATTTGGTTTTTTGCTTACAGGTGTCGTTGTAAAATCAAACCCCTCAATAGCCTTCATCGCATCATAATCCGTAAAATCGAATTTCATGGGGACCACCGAAACATAGTTTTCTTCCATGGCCATGGTATCAGTTCCTGCTACATTGTCGGGGTTGCTGAATACGCCGGTAATCCAATAGTAATTCCTGCCACGGGGATCAACCCGCTCGTCGAATTCCTCGACCCAAGAGCCCATAGATTGGCGACATACTTTTACTCCTTTGATTGCTTTGTCGCTATTGGCCGGAATATTCACATTCAGGCAAACACCTTTTGGGAGGCCTTTTTCCAGTACATTACGCGCAATGCTTTCGATGTATTTTTCGGTATGCGATAGATCGGCAGCGTGCGAAAAATCATTCAGCGAAAAACCGATGGCAGGTATTTTGTCGATAGCTGCTTCAAAAACAGCAGCCATGGTTCCTGAATAAATAACATTTATGGAAGCATTGGAGCCGTGGTTGATACCCGAAACCAAAAGGTCAGGATCCCTGCGCAGCACAATTTGCCTCCCCATTTTTACACAGTCAACAGGTGTACCATTACAACCATATTCCCTGTAAAACTCTTCCTCCTTCAATTTCTTCACACGCAAAGGGCTCGAAACCGTGATGGCATGTCCCTGCGCCGATCTTGCCCTGTCGGGTGCTACAACTACAACTCTTCCCAGCTTTCGCATAACCTTGATCAGGGTGCGGATTCCCGGTGCAAAAACACCATCATCATTGGTAACCA
>CAZBDF010000306.1:0-6250 GCA_964490385.1 uncultured Lentimicrobiaceae bacterium
CTTCCGAAAAGTTATTGACGAAATTCAAAGGGTTTTGTATTTCGTGGGCAATGCCGGCGGTGAGTTCACCAAGGCTTGCCATTTTTTCGGATTGTATCAATTGCTTTTGGGTTGCTTGTAACTCCACCAGGGCATTTTCAGCTTTTTTTCTTGCTTCTTTTATTTCAATAAGGTCCTGCTGCGCTTTTAAAGCATTGGCCTCCGCAATTTTTAAATCGTTAAAACGGGTAAATGTGAGGTTAAATCCTGATGCAAAACGTTCGAGGAGGCGGGTCGTTTCTTCTGGTTGCTCATCCGGAGAGGCAATGCCAATAAATCCTTTTGAGAAAAAGGCAATGGTTTGTATCCTGCGTTTATGTTTATGGCGTTGTTTAAACGGAACATGAAGCTCACCACCAATATAGTTCAGATAATCTTCCAATTCCTTGCCTCGCATGTCGATGGTAAGTGATTTTTGCTGCTGAGCCCAGTTATTATACATTTTATTAACCGACTCATTTAAGTTTTTATTACCAGTGAACTTTGTGCTTATTTTGGTTCCGTCTTCATCGGTAGCCCAGAATTCTATGTCGCCACTATCATCTTTTACAATACCAATATAGAGGCGGTTTGGGGAAATGCCCAGGTCGATAAGTTGTTTAAAAACAACGGCAGCTGTTTCGGCCAGTTCCTCAGAATTGTGCATGGCCAATGTTCTGCCCCTCACCCTTTCGAGGCTGGCTTCAATTTGTGCTTCCCTGGCTTGTGCTTCGGCATTTTTCAGGTCGAGAAACCGGGTATAAGTTTGTTCGAAAACCTTGCCCACCCGTTTCATGATTTCAACATCCTCGGCTGATGGGAGACTACCCACAAAGCTGGGGATGCAAATACCTGAATTTTTTGCCAGTGTTATGGAAATCGCATAGCCGGGAGCTTCCAGCAAGGATGTTTTAAATTCTTCAGGGAGGTTTTTATAGTCAGTAAGCTCAAAACCTTTTTCCACCCAGGAGTTTTTTTCTTCAACAGTATAAATTTTTGAAAAACAATCAGCCCCGTCGTCTTTAGCATCAAACAAGTCGGATAATATCGGGTGTTCAAAATATGGAACATGGAGCGATGCAACTCCATCGGGCAATTGAATCCATTGGTAAATATCCCTGGAACCCTCTTCGAATATAAAAATGCTCACTGATGCGAAGCCCATATCAACGCTCAGTTCCTGCATCTGCTCAAATAACACACTAACTACATCGCCCAGATCATCGGTTTTATGCATAGCTAGCGACTTTGCACGTATTCTTTCCAAGGTCGCTTCAATCTGTGCTTCCCTGGCCTGTGCTTCTGCTTTTTGCAGGTCGAGGAAACGGGTATAGGTTTGCTCAAAAACTTTAGCGAACCGCTTAAAAATGTCATGTGCTTCAGGTGCCGGTTCAAAAGTTATAAATAGGATATAGCCAAATTTGAAATAGGCTGCATGGTCAATTTGTGAAGTGGGAAATGGAATGCCGGCATCTTTCATATTGAGCAACTGCTCTCCTACACCAGGCAGGCTGCATAAATATTTATAATGAGCAGCACATTCTCTTTCGCCGATTTCATTTATTAATAATGTTTCTCCTTTCTGCCCTGCTTCAAAATAGCGAAGAAATATACCTTCCCTGGGCGTTCTGTATGCTTCATACGTTCCCTGAGCATTACTGCCCCATTCCAATGAGCCTTTTTCATCATCATCGTAAATGTTAAATGCACAAAACCAGGTAGGTACACCAAGGGCCTGAACTTGTTTTACCAATTCAAAGGAGAGATCAGCGAGTTCATTACTTTTATGCATGGCCATCGATCTTGATCGTAGCCGTTCCAAAGCAGCTTCGATTTGTGCTTCACGAGCTTGTGCTTCTGCTTTTTGGAGATCAAAGAAACGGGTGTAGGCTTGCTGGAATACCTTTGCAAACCGAACCAGGGTTTGTGGTTCAGGATAAGGTTCGATAGTGATAATCATTAAATAACCCTGTGAAAAATAAGCGGCATTCCATTGCTGCCATTTAGGGAAAGACAGTCCTTTATCTAATATAACCTGGAAAAAAGGTTTTACCTCCGTTAGGGAACGCATATAATCATAATGTTCCTTTAAGTCATTGCCTCCCCTGGATTCGGAATGTATTTCAGATTTATTTAGCCATTCCTCGTACAATTTATTATGCACTGGATCTTCAGTATGCGGAATATTAACAGGTGGTAGAATCCCTTTTTCATTGGCGAACCAAAATTCATCAGTATCACTGTTTTCTTTGCATAGCGCAACACCGGTTCCCCATAATTTGCCGCCCAGGTTTCTGAGTTGCTCAAACAATACATGAGCAACATCATTTAATTCCTCACTATTCTGCATAGCCATCGTCCGGGCCCTGACTCGTTCCAAAGCCAGTTCAATCCGTGATTCCCTTGCCTGGGCTTCTGCTATAGAAACATCCATATACCTGCGGTAGGCGAAATCAAATACATTTCTGAATCTTTTCAGAATGTTCAATTTATCTTCGTCGATTGAATTAAAAGTTGATATTCCAATTGCTCCTGTTCCTATTGAATAAAAGTAATAGTAAAGCCCGCTTGTATTTTTCAGCCGGTGGTCATCATCTTCGCCAAGACTCTTTCTTAACTTTTTCCAGTCATCCAGTTTGTCGCCTTTAAGTGAAATTTCTGCAAATGCATCTTTTGTCTTTTTGATCTGATCGAGGAAGTGTTCAACCACCGGGTGGCTGTTATAGGCAATACGTGTTACAGTGCGACCCAATTCCTCCGAGAAATCATTGTTCAGAAAATAACCTTCATCATCGTGATGGATGTTGATCATCGAATTTCTAAGCTGCTGAAATCCCAATTTTCGAAGTTCGGCAAATAATACTTCGCAAACGGCCAAAAGATTATCCGGTTTCATCATGCCGTTGGCCACTGCCCTAACCCGCTCCAATGATGTTTCCAGTTCGAGTTCTTGATTTATTGTTTTTAGTTCAATCGTTTTCTCTTCGACAAGTTTTTGAAGTTCTTTATTCTTTTGTTTCCACTCATTTAAATGCCAGGAGTCGTCTTCAGACTCAACTGCAGTTGATCCATGTAAATGAACAACTTTCCAGTTGTCGCAAATAAATTCATAAACTGTGCTTAACCTGATTTTAATTATATTCTCTTCACCTTCAATATTCATGATGACTTTAGCTTCATCATTAAAAATGGCCATATCTTTTTCTGGGCTCATTCTTAAGTTTACCGGCTCAATAATGAAATTCATTTCGATGCTTTCGCCCTGTGCCCTCTGGTCAACAACCATTTTACGCAGCTTGTCTATTTCATTGATTTTCTCATCAACAGTAGTTCCGTATCCACTTATATCATCAGCAATAATTTCATGAATTTGCTCTACCGGCAAATCGCCCAGGATAAGCTGGAAGTATTTCTTGTGTGCCTCGTGTAGTAAAATTTCTTTTTTTGAATCCATACTTTTTTAACTAAAAGTTTAATGAGTAAAAACTTTCATCTTTTCAATATTTTACAATCCAATATCCCGGTAGAGTTTCCAGGTACCGTTTTCTTGTTTCCAAACTACCAGGTATTTAAATGTGTATTTTAGTTCACCCTTGTCATTCCTGCCTTCAGCGGTACCTGTTTCTATCAACAACTCACCATCCTTGGTTAGTGCCACAGTTTTAAAAGTAACATGCCGGGTATCGTTTTTTATGGAGTTACGAATCCATTTTCCCGCAAATGAAAGAATTTCAGCCCCTTTTGAACATCCTACGCTTCCATCTTCTGCGTACATCTTAGCAATTGCCACTGAATCCGCGTCGAATAGGTACTTTGAATACAAGGCAGTTCTGCTTTCAATGGCCGGCCATTCTTTTACCACATCAACCGAATAAAGTGAATCTGTTTTCTCCAATGTCTGAGCCTGTAAGAAGGAATTTCCGATGAAAATGCTGATGCACAGTAGGGAGACTCCAAGAAATGATTTATAATTTTTCATATTCAGATTACGTTTTCTGCTATGGGTAATGTAATAATAAACTCACTGCCTTCTCCTACCCAGGTATCTACTCCCAATTCTCCACCATGTCCTTTGGTAATAATATCATAACTCAGGCTTAATCCCAATCCTGTTCCTTGCCCGGTAGGTTTGGTGGTAAAGAATGGCTGAAAGATTTTATCCAATACCTTTTGTGGAATTCCATTGCCATTGTCGCTAACTTTGATTTCCATCTTTCCATCTAATTCTTTTGTACTTAATGATACAACAGGCTCATACCCTTCATTGTTCAGCTTTTTCTTTTCATGCACTGCATAGAAGGCGTTATTAATCAGGTTAAGTATTACCCTGCCAATATCCTGGGCTACCACATTGACCAGGGGCAAATCCGGGTCAAACTCTGTTTTAATTTCGGCATTGAAGGATTTATCTTTTGCACGTAAACCGTGGTATGATAGTTTCAAAAATTCCTCTGCCAAAACGTTGATATCAGTTGGTGTTTTTTCGCCGCTACTGGTTCGTGAATGTTCAAGCATTCCCTTTACAATAAAACTTGCACGCTGTCCATGATGGTTAATTTTTTCGAGGTTCTGTTTTAAATCCCCTGCAATGGCAGTAACTTCCTCATCATTTCCGCTTTCCAATTCTTCCTTCATTTCGGCCAATAAATCAACACTAACCTCAGAAAAATTGTTGACAAAATTCAACGGGTTTTGAATTTCGTGGGCGATGCCAGCGGTAAGCTCTCCGAGCGATGCCATTTTTTCGGATTGGATAAGCTGTGATTGGGTCGTTTTAAGTTCGTGGTATGCTTTTTCAATTTCTTTGGCCTGTGCCAATTCAATTTTCCTGGTTTTTTCAACTTGAGCCTGCAGCAGACGTCGGCGTTGAAAACGGTCCAATAAATAGATTATGATAATAAATAAAATCACGTATAAAATATAAGCAAGCTTTGTTTTCCACCATGGCGGTGAAATAATAATCTGTAACGATTTTCCTTCATCATTCCAAATGCCGTCGCCATTGGAACCTTTTATCTGGAACGTATATTCACCCGGCGACAGGTTTGTATAGGAAACAAAATTCCTGTCGCTTGAAATCCAATGCTTGTTAAATCCCTCTAACCTATACATTATTTTGTTCTTGGCCGGTCTTGAAAAATGGATAGAAGTAAACTCAAAAGAAATATCATTCTGATTGTAGGAAAGTCTCAGCTCGTTAAGATTGGGAATACTTTTATCAAGCTGAATAGCTGCTGAATCTGTCTTAAGCGAGACATCAGAAATTTTAATATCCTCAATCACAATACCTGGCTTAACTTCATTTATTTTTCCGGGGAAAAAAGAAATAACTCCATCATTGCTTCCTAAAATAATTTCGCCTTCTTTGCTCATCCAACTTGCCTTGCTTGCGCTGTAATTCTGGAGCCCATCACTGGCATCAAAATTGACAAAATTCCATTGTTCTCTTGGTGTGTTTTTGTTCAGCTTTGATAATCCGCCTGAGGTGCTAATCCAAAGGTTTCCTTCAAAATCTTCAATAATGGAGTTGACAAGGTTAGAAGGCAGCCCATCTTTTTGACTAAATTTTTCAAGTTTTTCAGTGTCTGGGTCAAATCTTAACAAATTGCTGTTTGATGCCACCCAAACTATACCTTCGCTATCTTCAAAAATGAAAGTAATGGCATTTCCCGGAGAAAAATTATTTTTTTGGTCGTAATTGTATTGTTTAAAATTCCCGGTTTCCAGGTTGTATTTAAAAAAACCATTATAGCCAGAGCCCAGCCAAAGCGTATTGTTTATTTTTTTACTGAATTCAATACAGGTGCCAATTTCCATAGGCATATATTTTACTGAATTTATCTCAGCCTCATTCAGTTCATCCATTTGCGTGTATTCTGAATCATTTACGTTCAGCACCTGAATTCCATACCATACAGAATCTGGCGGTGGCACTACATTCCATGTGCCATAAGAGTGCCCAATATCAGTTGCATAAGCTAATTTATAATCGCCACTTTTTAAATCCAGGCACTTGATGGCAATTCGGTTTTTAAATCCACCGCCTGCATTATATGTTTTCGACATATCATTCATCGACCAAATGAGTTCGCCATTTTCTGTTAATACAGAACCCCGGTCCCATACGCCATGATTTCCCTGAATCATCCGTCCTTCGCCCACGCAAACGATGATTACTTTTTGGTCATGGTCAAGTGTAAATTTCTTTTCTAAACTGGATGACTCACCTACT
>CAZBDF010000307.1:0-6227 GCA_964490385.1 uncultured Lentimicrobiaceae bacterium
ATAGCCTACCCATAGTACCGCAAGTAGATGGCGAAGTGCATTCAGAGCGAGCCATTGAAGGGAAGGGGTTCAGTAAAAGACCTGATATTACGAACTTTGCAAAGGAAACCATGTCATTACACAGAGAACAGATAAAACGGGAAACGCAATTTGCAAGGATAGCAAAGAAAGCACAATCGAAACCAGATGAAATCTTCACCTCACTATCACATTACCTGAGCGAAGAGTTTTTGATAAGTAGTTTTCGTAAACTGCGAAAATCGGCAGCCTCAGGGCTAGACGGAGAAACATGTTACGACTACGAGTTGAACCTTCTCGCCAACATCCAAGCCCTCTACACACGCCTTCGCTCTTGGGAGTATAAAGCCCCCAATATTAGAAGGACGTGGATTGATAAAGGAGGTGGTAAGAAACGCCCGTTGGGCATAGGTGCCACTGAGGATAAGGTAGTACAACGTGCGGTAACAGATATCCTGAACACTATTTACGAACAGGATTTCTATGAATTTTCATATGGGTTCCGAAAGAAAAGATCGGCACATCAGGCACTAAAACAAGTTCATGGTGGCTGCATGGGTCGAAAAATCAAATGGGTACTTGATGCCGATATTCAGGGTTGTTTCGACAACTTTGACCATCAAATCCTTAGGGACTTACTGTCAAAACGTATCAACGACAAATGGATGGTTGAAACGGTTAAACCCTTACTCAAAGGAGAAATGTTTATAGTTCGTTATGCCGATGATTTTGTAATAGGGTTCGAGAACTATGAAGATGCACAAAGAGTATTCAATACCTTGCCCAAACGAATGGGGAAGTATGGTTTGAGCATCCACCCCGAGAAAACGCAACTGCTAAAATTTGCAGCAGCAGAAAAAGGCATGAGAGTCAAGACAGCTACATTTGATTTCTTAGGATTTACACATTATTGAACTAAAAGCAAGAAAGGAACTCCAGTAGTAAAGCGCAGGACAACCAGTAAGGGTTTACGAAAAGGCATTAAGAACCTGGAGGATTGTTGTAGGGTGAACCGCCATAAGCGATTGAAGGAACAGGTAACACTGTTGCGGCCAAAGCTAAATGGACTATACCAGTACTACGGTATCCGAAGTAATTTTAATGCATTAAAAAACTTTTATCACACAGTGCGGCGGCGTTGGTTTTATTGGCTTAACAAGCGAAGTCAAACCAACAGTTACACATGGGAAGGTTACAAGGCTTTATTGCTATACTTTGTATTTCCCAAACCGCGGATAGTCCACAAAAATGTTTAGATTGTGCCACTGAAAGCAAAACGTAATATCAGAGGAACCGAGTACGGTAGTTCTGTACGCTCGGTTCTGCGAGGGGGTAGGTGGAGTAATCCACCATCCTATCTCGATTACCCAACATAATAAATGGACATTACGAATCAGAATAATATAACATTTTGACAATGGCTAATGACATCGCATTTGACCGAAAATTAGAATATAAAACTGCATTTGAAGGAGTTGTGAAAATATCTCGTTTGAAAACAGCCAACCTAAATCTGAATTCTCAACTGAATATAAAGAATTATAGAGGCTTTTTACATTTCACTCAAAATGGAGTTTTTCTTCGAATGTTTAATTGCACAGCATATTTGCCAAGACCAAACAAATTTATCTTAATTTTAAAACCGAAAAATTACCAAATAAAAAACAAATCATCATGAGAAAATTAAAGTTTGTTAGAACAGCAATCACATTAACAGCATTGATTCTTCTAATCAGTGTCAACGAATCTTGTAAAAATGAAGTGGATCCTATAATTGAAGATGTAACCGATTACTCGAAACCTGATCATTGGCTTGTTACACCTTTAAATCACGATAAAGCTGTTGATGTTTTTTATCTTTATCCAACCGCCTGGACCCCGGATAGTTTGACAAACCCACTTTATTGTGAGATTGACGACCCCACGATGCTTGTAGGCTCAGCATCTGCTTACAGCAGGCAGGCGACTGCATTTGAAACAGTAGGAAACATCTACGCACCCTATTACCGCCAGGCCAGTGCCGTACGAACCCTGGTTTTACCTGAAGACCAACGCTGGGATATTCTCAAAAATATTCCTGCCAAAGATGTTTCTGCTGCATTTGATTATTACATAAAAAACTTCAATAATGGCCGACCATATATAATTGCCGGGCATTCACAGGGTGCAAACCTCATGTTGTTCCTGCTAAAAGATTATATGTCTGAAAATCCGGATGTTTACAATCGGATGATTGCAGCCTACGTAATAGGATATCCGGTAACTGCTGATTTTATGGATGCCAACACGCATATAAAATTCGCTGAAGGACCCGATGATACGGGAGTGATAATTTCCTACAATACGCAGTCTCCTGATATAGCCCCAGGGACTAATATCGTGGTTGGAGATAATATTGGCTTGGTGATAAACCCTATCAACTGGAACAGGGACGAAACATTGGCTCCTGCCAGCGAAAGTCTGGGTTCCTATATGCCAGTCGGCAATACAACAAACTTTGAGCAGGTACTCGACTTTGCAGACGCCCGTATTGATTTAGCGCAAGGTGTTTTAATTTGTGGCAGCGTGAATGACAGTGCCATGTTTCATCTTTCAGGTGGAATGGGATTGGGTGTTTATCACAGTTTTGACATTCCTTTCTATTATTATAACCTGAGGGAAAATGCCGAAAACAGAACCAATAAATTCTTAAAGAAATACAAAGAATTATAGATGATAGAATAATTGTTAATATAATAATAAATAAATATGAGAAAAAAAATAGCGGTCATCTTGCTGGTCAGTTGCTTCCTTGCCATTGGAAGTATTGCGCAGACTACCCTGTCAGATTCGAATCCCACTGAGATCACACAGGACAAAAAAGTCAAAGGTTTTTTCTTTATTACTCCCATTTATCAATATTCCTACTTCGATAATATTGAACTTGAGTCGAATACCAATTATTATACCATGCCTGAAGGAAATTCATCCGATGTGTTTAGCGAAGAAGATATCAGTGAGTATAACAATCAGTTTGGTACGAGCTACAATTCGAGTATGCTGGGATTGAAAATAGGATATCAAGTACTTGACGGATTAGGCATAAGCGCTTATGCAGGCATTAATCACTTTAATTTTGAAAGCTGGAAAACGGAGGATAATGAGCAATCTCTTGTTACTGAATACCCTTCACTAACTATGGGGGTGTACGTTGATTATGAAATTAAAGTAAACAGTTTCTTGTCAGCCTTAACCTTTCTTTCATATAATTACACAACAACCAGCTCGGTGTTGGTTGAAAACAAATTCAGTGAAAATGTGGCAACATCAAAGATAAAAACCAATTCTTGGGAAGCAAATATTGCTATGGTTTATAGAGCAGGTAAATTTTTACCTTACGCAGGAGTTGGTTTTGCCCAATGCTTTTTAAATACAGTAATTCAGGAGGAAATACAATTCACTGATGAAGATGGTCAGCCTTTTACCGAGAAAATTGAATTCGACAGCCATTTCAAGGGACAAGCTTTCTATGGCCTTATTGGCATGGAATATCTTTTTAATAAAAACTTCTCGGTCTATACCCGTGTCGCTTTCCCGAACCCGGCCCGATTAAGTTTAGGGATCAAATTTATCATTTAAATTTTAGGAGGAATAATCATGAAAAAAATAGCTACCTTTTTATTAGCCGCATTTTTAATGTTCTGGTCTTTAAATGCCTTCGCTAACAAGTGGAACGATCCTGTTGACAGCGATCAGTTTTATTTTAGTTGTCAGAAAGATGTAGAGGATAATGTGGACTTGAATACAGAAAGCTCGGCATCAGTTACTTATCAGAATAAGATATTCAATTTTTCTTGTCATATATCATCAAACGGAATTTTGAATCATGAAATTGTTGTGAGGGAAGTATCTTATGATGCTGAGAAACCAACTAGTCCATGGTCGATTGAGGAAGGTTCACATTATACTATTTTGAGTGATTATGATCTTTTTGTTCTCTTCCAGCCATGCCCTGTAGTTTTTAACGGGACTTTGTATTTATTTCTTTCGAAGCAAAGTGGTTGTGCTTACATTACTTATTTGGGAAATCAAACATGGTCAGAGCCGGTTGACATTGAAACTCCCCTTGATCTTTATAATTCTGCAGCCACGGTAATTGGTGATTACCTCTGCATCATGAGTTGGAATTGGAGTTTATACAAATTCCAACTGAATTGGACTACCGACCCAACCCAGCCTGATGCTTGGCAAATTAAAGATTTTGAGGGGACCGTAGGGAGCTTTGTTCATAATGATGAACATCAACTTTATGGAATTTCAATGATAACCAAAAACCATAGTACAACAGATGGAACAATTAAGCAAACGCTCCAGTTAGCCTATATTACCCCGAACAATGATGCAAGGTTTGCAGAATATTGGTTTAACGATTCAGGCCAACCTGAACAACTGCAGAATATTGAAATAGATAGTGAATTGAAATATAGTTCGGCTGTTCTGGCAGAAGGATCGGTTTACGGCGACACTAAATCGACAGGTGAGTGCACCCAATTATTCCTAAAAAAGAATACCAAGGATAATGGTTATTGCAGGTACCGAATTGAAAGGTGGCAATTAAAAAATGGGGAATGGTCGAGACCGGAAGGAAATTTAGTGCCACAAAATTCGCCTAAAAAAATGTGGGCCGACCACTATGGAGACCTTACTGCGGTCAATTATGCTACTCCTGATCCAGCCAATACTAACAGAATCAACCAATACATCGTACTGGCATACCGAGGCTACGACGACTATAATCATCCGTTCAATATAGTCTGGGCTCAAAGTGACTATATGCTGTATGTTAAATCTGAAAATAAATCACAAAACTTAAATGATGACCTATCACAACGCCAATACATTGGATATATAGAGGGGCCACCTCCATTTATGGTGAATGATTCAGTTAGTTATTCTATTTTTCCTTTAAACCCATATTATTTTCGTGGTCTTGATAACCCGATTTCTGAAGTGGTCTACTCAAATAATAACACCTATGAGGAATCCTCTGAAATGAATTTAGAAAGCAGCCATAAAATGAGCCTGCACGTTGGTATTATAAAGCCTGAAATAGCCTATATTCATACCAGCAAAGATGAATTTTCGGAAGAATCTACCTACTCTATGGAGATTTTAATTGCTGCTAAAGAGGATAATTTAGGGGTGTATATTTATCAGGCCCCTTTAGTTACCCGATCTCAATATGATGTTTATGATTGGAATAACACTTTACTATATCCAAGCTATTGTTTTGCAATGAAGGAGAAATATTTTGTGGAATCGGATCCCTTAGTAACTGGTTTAGAAGCCAATAATCCGCTCTCTTATATGCAAATAAACCGTGGTATCGATTTTGCATTTTATGATTATTTAGCCACCGCATCTAATAGCTGGGATGAAGGCATAGAGTCTGCTACTGTTGGATTCGAAAATTCGAGCTCTACCGTCACGTCAAATACAGTTAAAAAATCGTTCAACCTCAGTATTGAATTGGGCGAAATATTTGAAAATGAGTCTGAGAGAAGTATGGAATATACCACCACTACCAAAACCAGTCAAACCAAAGGGATGGAATGTGTAAGCAAGTTTAATGAACCAGAAGAAGAAACGGATTGCGTTCACCTCGATTATGATGTTCTTTGGATGCTTCCCACCATTGGAATGGACAATTGGTGGGCCAAAGATCCTGATCAGGACACATGGTGTATTACTTATGTTACCACAAAAATGGTATTGAAAGATGGTACTGTTTTTACTGACGATACTTATGTTAAAGTTCCCAATCCTATTGTGATAGATGAGATAGAAGAAGAAACTAACCCTTCATTTTACAACGCTAACACAGTTGAAAATGAAACATTGACAAAAAATTTCTCTTTAGAACAAAACTACCCCAACCCATTTAATTCAGTAAGCACCTTCAAATACACTTTGGGCGAGAACCTTCCATCGGAAGAATCAAAAACATATCAAACCAGGCTTGTGGTTTATAATTTAAACGGAAAAGAAATCGCTACACTGGTGAATGAACCTAAAGCGCCCGGAGTTTATGAAGTTGAATGGGACGCCTCCACGGTTACACCTGGTTTTTACTTTTACAGTCTTGAAAGTGGTAACTTTAAGGAAGTGAAAAAACTAATTATACTTGAATAGTCATCAGTTGAAATTTGATTGCCCACTATATTTAACAA
>CAZBDF010000308.1:0-4815 GCA_964490385.1 uncultured Lentimicrobiaceae bacterium
GCATGAATTCATTTGAAATTTTTCAGCTTTCGAAACCATTACAAAACGCCATTGATGATTTGGGTTTCGCTGCTCCAACACCGATACAAATTGAAGCCTTTCCTGTTGTTCGATCGGGAAAAGATGTGGTGGGCATTTCTCAAACAGGTACCGGGAAAACCCTGGCCTATCTACTCCCGATACTAACAGAATTTAAATTTTCGAAGCAAACCGAACCGAGGGTTTTGATACTGGTCCCCACGCGTGAATTGGTATTGCAGGTTGTTGAGCAGATCGAAAGCATTGCCAAATATACACATGTCCGTGCTTTGGGAGTATATGGTGGAACAAATATCAACACCCAAAAACAGGCAGTTATGGAAGGTGCTGATATTGTTGTTGCCACACCGGGCCGGCTCTACGATTTGGCATTAACCGGAGTACTGCAATTGAAATCTGTTAAAAAACTGGTTATCGATGAGGTGGACATTATGCTCGACCTGGGCTTTCGCGTTCAGCTTACAAACATTTTCGAATACCTTCCCGAACGCCGGCAAAACATCATGTTTTCGGCTACAATGACGGATGAGGTTGATGCACTGATTGATGATTATTTCGTTTCCCCCATCAAAATTTCGATTGCACTAAGCGGCACTCCATTACACAATATCCAGCAACAATGTTATACTGTTCCAAATTTCTACACCAAAATAAACCTGCTGGCACATTTGCTTAAAAATAAAAGTGAATTCAACAAAGTGCTGGTTTTTGTGTCGAGCAAGAAAAATGCGGATAAATTGTTCGAAGCGCTGGAAGATGGATATGGAACGGAAACCTGCATTATCCATTCAAATAAATCGCAGAATTATCGGATAAGGTCTATCCGCGATTTTGATGAAGGTAAAAACAGGATTATCATTTCCACAGATGTGATGGCTCGCGGACTGGATTTGGAAAAAATCAGCCATGTCATCAATTTCGATACACCTAACTTTCCTGAAAACTACATGCACCGAATCGGACGTACCGGACGTGCGGAACATCCGGGTATTTCGGTGCTTTTTTATACTGAAAAGGAAGAAAAAGCTAAAAAGGGGATAGAGCTGCTGATGGATTATCAAATCCCAATTATTGAATTCCCCGAAGAAGTTACAATATCTACAGAGCTTACACCCGAGGAACGCCCAGAGATAAAGGACAAAAGCAATCCCAACCGTAACCTGAAAAAGGAACAACCCGGCGGAGATGCCTTCCACGAAAAGAAAGAAAAAAACCTGAAAACCAACCAGGGCGGCTCCTATCTCCGAAAAGGGAAGAAATACAAAAAGCCAAAATCCAGGGGCAATAAGAATTTCAATCAGGGACGCAGGGGGAAGTGAGTGGTGAGTGGTGAGTGGTGAGTAGTGAACAGTCTTCAGTCGGCAATTTTAGCTGTTATAGAATTGAAGCAAGTCATTTGTGTAAATAGGTTCAATTGTGTCATTTAGCTTCGCTGTCATTAATTGTCGTTTGCGCTTCGCGCGTCATTTTATTTAAAAAAAATGACTGTGAATGACCATCAATGACAATAAATGACTTTCAATTGGAAAAAGGTTTTCGTTTTAACAAATCTCTCAACCACCTAACCAATTACCTCATTTTCATGAATTACACAGGTTGGCCTCTCCACTAAAAACTTAGTAGAAGCTGCAATGGTATTTACCCATTTTTGTATCTTTGATGAAATTCAAAAAACAAAAATGATGAAAAAACAAATTGCAATCTTCGCTATTTGTCTATTGGCATTCAACACCTACGCCCAGTATAACGGCGAAACTATGGGCATAATGTTTTTCGGACATCAACCAAGTGCCCGGGCAGAAGCACTGGGCAAGGGCTACAGTTCGATTGGAGGTGATGTGTATTCTACGTTTTACAACCCGGCAGGATTAGGCGAATTAAAGGGCTTGGAATTTAATGGGAATTATGCAAAACCCGTGATCTGGGTTGAGACGGCCAATTATTCATTTGTAGGTTTAGGTTACAATATTAACAAGTACATTCAATGCGGCATTAGCCGATGCTATTTTGATTGGGGTGACGAAATAATATTTACAGATATTCAGGGAAACGTAATTGGGTCTTTTCATCCATATAGCTCAAATTACACATTAACAGCATCCACAAATCCAATAAAGAACCTGTATTTTGGAATAAACGCCAATTTTTTGCAATACAAATACATCAATGATGACCCCTTTCAAAGCTGGACTTTTGATTTTGGTGTCTTGCAAGCCATTCCGCTATTTAAGGACCGTGAGAACCTGAATGCTTTGCAGGCAGGAGCCAGCATAAAGAATTTCACAGGGTCGAAAATGAAGTTTGAGTATAATGAACACAGTCAATCCGAAGAACTGCCCGTAATAGCAAGGATAGGGCTCAACTATACTTTCGGGCTTAAGCCCAATGCCAATTACAAGGATTTGAGAATTGTACAGGCAATGGCCTTAATTGAATACCAGGATTTATTAAATTACAAATACCTGAGTGCATACCGTGTTGGCTGTGAAGCAACCGTTTTCGAAATATTGGCCCTTCGGATAGGATATTATTATGAGATTTATAACCCCAATTCGGCTAAAGATTTTACCTATGGAGTGGGCATAAATATACCCCTGGAAAAACTGACCAATAATGGACTTCCTTTAACCATAAAAATCGATTACACAAATTTACCAAAAACCGCCGGTGGTAAAGGTGTATTTGCTAAGGACAATATGAATAGTTTCGGCTTGGGTGTGAATTATAGGTTTGGGGCAGCAGAGAGGGAAGATGCGAGGGAAGAATAGGCAGTTCGCAGTCTTCAGTGCCGAAAAACCAAAAATCTCTGATTTCATTGTTTTTCGTGCATCCTCGAAAAGTTACGAAAATTTAAAATTTTCTACTTTTCGGGATCTTCAGTTCGCAGTATTCAGTTCGCAGTACATAGTTGAGTATGTTTTGACGTTTCCAAGTCCTTTGGACGCTGGAAAGTCAAGTCACCGGAAGAACTTCCTTTTTCTATCACCTTGCATCCGTCACCAGTCACCCATCATCCATCATCCGTCACCCATCATCCGTCACCCGTCACCCGTCATCCGGCATCCGTCATCTTACATCAATCTACTTCTTCCGTTTCAAATACAAATAATCGAGGTAGTAGAGTACTTTCAAAGAGAAGCTATTGTCGGAGGGTGATTCGAGGACATGCTGTAAGTTATTGAAGTACTTTTCCGAAAGGTCGCTTTCTTCGAAGGTCAGGAGGTTATTTTTCCAGGCAAATGCCAGTTCGCTGCCGGGTGCAAATTGCCAGCGCAAAACCATGTCAATATTAAAGGCATTGAAATTAAAGTCGTTATTCTGGCCGTAATCGGAAGGCTCAAGATATCCATCGTCAGTCAATAGGTAAAACTGATCGTATCTAGCCTTGAGCCAATAATGCCTGAGCCTAAAATCCAAAGCCAGATTATTGTTGATGATATAACTGGTCTGCAAAACGTTTTCCACATTCTGCAAATCCCGCCGGCCAAATACTATCTCGTCAACATCATCATCAACAATATCATCCACGTAGCCAATATCATTATCATCAGCATCATATTCCAGGGTTAACCTGAAAGTGAGTTTATCGTTCACCCGCCAACGCGGCGATACACTTATTGAGTAATTCTGTTGATTGTATTCAGGCGACCACCCGTATCCTCCCCTCAAATCAACAATAAATGCCTTGCGGTAGTCCGGCGAAAGAAACATGTTAACATTATAGGCAGGAGGGCTGATATAAACCCTGCCATCGGTTCGGGGCTCGTAGTAATCGTATTCATCAACTGGTTTTATAAAAAAATTTGTTCCAACTGTAAGACGGTTGATGAATGTTACCCTTGAATTTCCGTTAATGCCAAATTCCTTAAACTTCCGGGGTGAGTACAACATTTCATACCAAATATCAATTTCGTTAGACCAATTCAATACTATCCCAAATGGATCGTAAATATTGTATTCCAGGTCGGTGCTAAAACCCAGGGAATTGTTCGTCCTTAAAAAACCGAGGTCATTGGGATCGTAAGTGTCGCTTTCGGCCCAGTTATTCAGGTCAAATCTAAAATTGCCACTGGTTTTTCCAAAGCTCACAATATAACTGTAGCCCAAATCCACTGAATCTGTTGGGAAGTATTTCTGACTCAAATTAAACCTACCGAACAAAGCATAGGATGAAGCTTTGTTATTCAATTGAAATTCAGTACCTGTAACATTTGCCATGTAATAATCTTTGCTTTTGTAAACATTGGAATTGTAAAGGCTCAGGTACGAATTGTTTTTCAGGTTTTGATCGAATACGAGCATATTGTAATTGCTGAAGGGCTGGGTTTCGACGGTCCTTTCATTGCCCACCGAATCGGAAATTGTCGCAAAAGTTGCAGCACTCATGGCATTAAACACACCTATCCCCAAACCCTTACTTGTTCGTCCCGAAATTTTGGTGGCATTGATCAATTTGTTTTTTGACGGATTATCTTTAATATATTCTCCTTCTTGTAAACTATCTTCCACCGAACCATAGCCATCCGGGGTATCCCCAACCCTTCTGGAATAAAAAATATCACCTTTATCAAAAAGTTCAGTTCCCTCAGTAAAAAATGGCCGCTTTTCACTGTAATAAACTTCAAAGGGTGAGAGGTTAAAAATTTCGTCATCCGATTGCACCTGGCCGAAATCAGGTATCAATGTCATATCCAGGGTAAAGCTTTCGCTGATGCCATATTTCAAATCCATGCCATAATTAAACGAATAATCCCATTTTTCATCATCGGCTTGTTT
>CAZBDF010000308.1:4915-6227 GCA_964490385.1 uncultured Lentimicrobiaceae bacterium
CAAGTTGAGGCATAAAGCCCATCGCTGCAAAAAAAACAAATGCTGTTATCAAAATCCCCTTTCTCACTCTATCCACTTCGCTATAATTTTGATTAAACAATAGATTTATACAGATTAAAATTTTCGTCATCGAAACAACAAAAAATGACCTTTTCTGGGACACTACTGTTGTCAAGGAATTGATGAACTTCCTTAATGGCAATTTGTGCAGCCATATTTTTTGGAAAACCATAAACACCTGTGCTGATATTAGGAAAAGCAATCGTTTGGCAGCCATGTTCCAATGCAAGTTTCAAACTTGCGGAATAACACGAAGCAAGTAAATCCTCCTCCTTATTATGACCACCACGCCACACGGGGCCAACGGTATGAATTACAAATTTTGCAGGTAAAAGATATCCTTTAGTTAATTTTGCGCTACCAGTTTCACAACCATTCAAAGTACGGCATTCGTCAAGCAATTGAGCGCCAGCAGCACGATGGATAGCACCATCAACCCCACCACCACCCAACAGACTGGTATTGGCTGCATTAACGATGGCGTCAACTTTTAGTTTGGTGATATCTTCCTGGGTAAGCTCAACTCGGTTTAACATGATTAATGAGATTACAGTAATTTTTATTTGGACAAAAATACAAAAAGCATCAAGAATCTATGCTGTCCGCACAAAACATAACAATTCTAATTATCGCATATCTATTGTTTTATAGGACGCAGATTTTGATGATTTTTATGATCAGTTATGATATTGTATTAAACCCATACATACCTCATCAGCGAAAATCATAACAATCATAATGATCAGTGTTCATATCTAGAAAATCTTCCATACAATATAAAACAAACTAAAAGCTGTAAGAAACACAATTCCAATACGGGCATAAAGCATGAGCCAGGGTTTTGGTTTTGATGCTTCAGGAACATGCGAGTGCGAAATCGCTTTATAATTGAGAATAGCAAGCACAGGTGCAGTAACAAAAGAAATTGTGGTGGCCAAATCTACCATAAACCCCATCGAACCGGACAAGTATCCCAGCAATAACAGCGAACCTATTACTACCACAATTAGCCAAAACCAATACAACTTCCGTTCGAACTTATCCATATTCCGGGTTTCCGGGATTAGAATTTCGGTTGATCTTCTCAGTACCCTGGGATAAGCATCGAGGCAGGTGATGGTTGTACTAAACATGGTAGTAAGCGCCGCAATGGCAATTAATGGATATGCCCATTGGCCAATACTTGATGTGTACATACTGATGAGTTGCCTGGCAAAAACCACTCCCTTTGGAGAAAGTTGCTCTCCTGAAC
>CAZBDF010000309.1:0-6219 GCA_964490385.1 uncultured Lentimicrobiaceae bacterium
AAATATGCTTGTCTTCAGATAATGTAGAATTTGCATTAACATTTCGGGGTGCAGTTTCCTTCATTGATTCCAGGTACAGGTTTCTTTTTTCGATAAAGGAAAAAGTAACTTTTGCTATTTGAGGCACACCTTTTCTAATTAGCCTTTCATTCATCAAATTTTCTAATACAAATACAGTAGCTATTAACATAGCAAATCCAATAATAAACCTTCGGGTTTGCGATTGAAAATATTTGGGTTTATACCTGAGAGAAAGAATAAATATGAATACATAAGGAATTAAGATAAGCAATCCGGATGTTGCTTTTAAATCAAAATATTCTATCGTTTCCGGCAAGTTTGTATTAGACATAACCAGAAGACTTGTAATAGTTATTGGCCCTTTTAATATTACCCAATGGCCAATTTCTATGAAACCAACAACAAAATAAAACGTACTAATCAATTGGAAAATGAATCTTTTCTTTAGAAAAATACCCGGGATGGTAAGCAGGGGTATCCACGCAAGATTAATGGCAATATCTCTTGAGTCGAACAAATCGTAATCAATAATGAGCCCCGTTACTATTGGAGTAAACACCAACATAAGAATGTATGGAGGGTAAATTTCCATTAAGACTTTTAGGGCTTCATTAAATTTCTTCATGTTCTTTGTTTTGAAATAAATGCCAAATCATCCAAGCCTTTCAATTTCCATTCAAGAAAAGCCTTGCTTTTATCTTGTTTCTTATCTTTTCGAGAATAGGCCCTAATTTTTCTTCATCCAGCCTATCTAAGTCCAATGGCAAATAATATGAAAAACCCTATACATCGAAAGATTACTGGTAGAATAAAACACAACAAAAGATACGCAACAATAAGGATAAATACCTGAGGTGGCAAAAATAAAGATTTTATTATTTTAGATCCTGTGCAATTTTTCGTGCACCCGGGAAGTGATAATTTGTGCCGATTTATACCTAAGTTTACAAAAACAAACAACTATCGCCATAGCTCAAAAAGCGGAAATCATTGTCCAGGGCATAATCGTAAATTTCTTTCCACTCATCACCAAGCCAGGCAGCTATTAATAATAGAAGTGTACTTCGTGGTTGATGGAAGTTGGTGACCATGCCGTTGATCATGCGATATTTGTAGCCGGGCATAATCATCAGTTGGGTTGAGCCCGAAACATGTTCAGTTCGCGATTCCGTCAAATGATCAAGAACGTTTTGAAGTGCCTTTTCAACAGGTAAATCAATGGCTGACATTTCACCATAAGGATCAAATTGGTTAATCTTGAAAATCGCTGTTTTGTCAGATTCCAATTTTACCCCAAACCAATACAAACTTTCGAGGGTGCGCACCGAGGTGGTTCCTACAGCAATTACTTTCCCAATATTAGCAACAAGTTTTTCGATGAGGTGGCGATTGATCAAAACCTGTTCGGTGTGCATTTCATGGTTTCCCAGGCCATCATCGCCAACAGGTTTAAAGGTACCGGCACCAACATGCAGGGTCAGGTAGTCGTATTTGATGTTTTTTTGCTGTAGCGATTTAAATACTTCATCCGTAAAATGTAAGCCGGCAGTTGGTGCAGCTACAGAACCATCGTTGATGGCATAAACCGTTTGGTATCGAATCTTGTCGCTTTCTACAGCCTCACGATGGAGGTAGGGAGGCAATGGGATTTTTCCGGCTTGTTCCAGGATTTCAGCAAATGTCAAATCTTGAGGTTGCCAGTTGAATTGAATCAGAAAGGCTTCCCCCGATCTATCCACTATTTCTGCTGAAAGCTCAAAACGTTTATCGCCATCAATAAATTCAGCCCTAAGGCTGCCACTTTTCCATCGCCGGGCATTACCTACAAGGCATTTCCATACTGCCGATTGCTTTTGCTGGAAGGCCAATTGGATTTCGGAGGTGGGTTCTACCGGTTCCAAACAGAATATCTCAATAGTTGCCCCGGTTGGCTTTTTGAAGAATAACCTTGCCCTTACAACTTTTGTATTGTTTAAAACAAGGAAACTTTCAGGTGGAAGGAATTTGGCCAGGTTCTTAAAACTATCCTCAGAAGTTTTACCATTTTTATGGATCAATAATTTCGATTCATCACGTTGGTCGAGCGGGAATTTTGCAATCCGATCATCGCTAAGATCGTAAGTAAAATTGTTGATATTTAGGTTTGAAAAGTGCTGTTTCACTGATATTTAGTATAGGTAAAATGGCCAAGTTTAGAGTTTTTCTAAATCTGAATCAGCAAAGTTATGAATTTTCCATTTTAAATGGCGTGAAGCATGGATGACACTGGCCTTAAAAAGAATTCAAAATAGGACGCAGATGTTGCGGATTTTTATGATAAAGACGGATATTTATGGCCTGTTCAACCTGGGTATCAGAGGAAATTAGAAAAGCTTACTTGTAAAGATCAGAAATGTCGATCTCATTTTCGTACAAATGTAAAACTTCCTCTATATCCATAATCCTGATTTTATCAATTTTATTTGAGGAAGGCAAATACCAGATTTCAACAAAAAATCCTGAGAATTTGAATAGTTTGATGGTATGCTTTTTTAAAATCCTGTGCATCAACTCACAACCCTGTGTGAGTACACGATGTACGCGCTCCGGTTTGGGGAGCGACAGAAAATCGTCTATTGAAAGGATTCTATTCATAAGTCCCTGACTTGATTTCCCGGTTATTTTGAGGTAAACAAAGTAGGTTTAAAGGTAATCATCACCCATGCCCAATAAGGCGAACTGCTATTACCAACCCCAATACCTTTGATCTTTTCAAGTGTCTCAGTAACATTATAATATGAGAAACCTGCCTGCAAATTAACCTCAGGCATAATTTTGTAGGTGTAGCGCAAGTCGAGCTCCGAACCCAGGTTAAGTTCATCAATAATTTTCGTTCCCAATTTCACACTATTGGCCAGCGAAAAGAAATGGTAGTAGGCATCGATAGTGTGTTTTTTGCTGATTGAAAATTTGAGGTTGGGGTAAATGTCCATCAAGCCACCATTTTTTGTGCTGGCCTTCATGTAGGTGTAATAGTTCATCCAGCCATAATATTTAAATACAGCACCGTACATTTTATTAAAAGTCTTTTCTTTTTCTCCATAGTCGCTGCTATTGGCATCATCACCCGAAATATAATCGAGTCCGGCACCCAACCTGAACTTTCCAACTTTGTAACCAGGATTTAAGGTAAGCATATAGGCACTCACATTTTTGCCACTTTGAGCATGGCCATTTTGGTAGTAAGCATTTACCGTAGCATCAAAACCACCAAACTTTAAACCAGCCCACAGGCCATAAGTAGCAGTCATATAAATTGTTCCGGGCTGATTTTCATTTGTGTAACCTGCGCCAACAATAGAAGCCGAAGCTGAAACATGATCCGAGAATTTCTTTTTGAGATGAATGAAATTGAGGGTTTTAATTAGGTTATTCTGGTTAAACAATTCATCATCATCAATAGGCTTACCTGTTTGCAGTTTGATCATGTTGTTGTAGGATACACCAGCATTGAGGTTCCATCCTTTGCTCTTATAATTATAAACTATTGCATCATAGGCAAGGCCATACTGGTTCCAGTTCCGCCATGAAATCAATCGTTGATCGTCATACTTTATCTCCTGCCGACCAATGGTAATGTTTGATTTTTCACCCAATTTCAACCTGAACCATGCTTCGTAAACATCAAGGCTTGAAGTGGAAGCCCACACCCCGGTACTGGTATAAACATCGCCATTCCCCCAAACCCTACAATCCTGCAGTGTAAAACGCATCTGGTACTTTTCCTTTTCAAAATCGAAGCGAAGCCTGGCGCGGGAACTTGCATAATAGAAAGTTGAAAGACTATCATGTTTTGGTTTAACCGTGCCGTTATCCATTTCAAACCTTGGCCTTAATTCGGCAGAAATGCTGAACTGCGCTTTAGCAGAATTTGCAAATGAAAACAATCCTGCCAAAATCAAAATAAATGTGGCTTTTGACATAGCTTTTCTTTTTTTAAGTTTACGGCGATTATTACACAATGCATGTGAAATACTCACCTTGCAAAACTAAAATGATTTAACTCATTCTTAATCAATTTATAATACTGATTACTCTTAATTGAATATGATTTTATGCAGTTTAAAAGTTGATTCAAATCAGTTTATTATACTATAATTTATTACTTTTGTCGACTAATTTTTTTACTATGGAATATAAAGAAGACATTTTTACTGCTGAAAATGCCCACGACATCCACTGCCTGAAATACCCAAAGGAAACACCACTTTTTAAGCGACTTAGTGAAGAGGATACAGAAATGTTGAATCACAACCGGATTGAATTGTCCTTTAAAAAAGGTGAAATCATTAACAAGCAGGGAGCTTTCGCATCAAACATCTTCTTTTTGATCAAAGGAATTGTGAAGTCCTACATCGAGATCGGCAACAAAAACCTGATCATCAGCATACTTCCGGCAGGCAGTTTAATCGGGCTTCCATCGCTTTCGGTTGACAATGTTTTCCACTACAGCACCAAAGCTTTGGTTGATACCGATATTTATTCTTACGATATTAACGCATTTAAAAACCTGATGCGCAAGAACCCGCTTTTTGCTGCTGAAATTGTTGACATTACCAATAACAACATGGTTTCGTTATACGACCGGTTTTTCAGTCTTACTCAAAAGCAATTGCATGGACGTTTGGCAGATATTTTATTGTGCCTTTCACACAAGATTTATAAATCACTGGATTTTGAATTGTGCATGTCGCGCAAAGACCTGGCTGAGCTTACCGGCATGTCCACTGAAAGTGCCATCCGGATTTTGAAGGATTTTAAGGACGATGGCATCATTGATATGTCAGGTAAAAATTTGCATATCGTAAAACTGGACGTAATGAAAAGGATCAGTGCTACCGGGTAATCAAAAACCTTTGTTATTAATTAACTTATTGTGATCAAGAAACACATCCCAAATTTTGTTACTTCCCTCAACCTATTGAGTGGTAGCATATCAATTATTTTTGCCTTAAAAGGTAATTTGGAATTAGCCGCATGGTTTATTGGCCTTGCTGCTGTATTCGATTTTATGGATGGTATGCTTGCGCGCCTGCTCAATGCCAAATCAGATATCGGTGTTCAACTCGACTCGCTGGCAGATATGATTTCTTTTGGCCTTGCCCCGGCAATGATCGTGTTTCAATTGATGGAAAAGACCCTGAATAAGCCATTCTTGTATTGGTTTGATCTCAATGTTTTTTCGCTCATTGCTTTTAGTTTAACTGTGTTTTCAGCTTTACGATTGGCAAAATTCAACATCGATGATCAACAGACAGAAGATTTTATTGGATTGCCCACACCTGCCAATGCCCTGTTTTTTGCTTCGTTGCCTTTGGTTTATTTCCAGGCTGAGAGCATAGGCTTCGGATTTGCAAAAAATCTAATCTCTGATTACTGGATACTTTTTTCCCTGGCCCTGATTTTTTCAGGCCTCCTGGTATCCAATATCAAACTGTTTTCGATGAAGTTTAAAAACTTCTCTTTAAAAGACAATTTGCTGAGGTATATATTGATGGGGATTTTTGTGGCACTTTTTATCTGGAAAGGCTTTTTTGCTTTACCACTAACTATCACCCTTTACATTTTACTTTCCGTTTCTTTCTATAAAAAAAGCCAGGCTTAGGCCAGTATTTTCATCCATAGATTTTTATTCAACCAATTGAAGAACTTTTCTTTCCGATTTTATTGAAGGTTTTCCATATTGCTAAATTATACCTTTTCGGGTACAAAAACAGTGACTGATTTAGCAATTGTACCCTTTCGGGTATAATTATTACGATAGGTTGCAAATATGTACCCTTTCGGGTATAATAGGAGTATTTTGAAGAAGGGAAATTAAGAGGTTCAAAAGCTATGTTATACCAATTTAACATCAAAATGAGCCAAAGCGAAATTTTGATGCATAAATGGTAAATGCCGAAGTATATTTGAAGCGACAGAAAGAGCAAAGCGAATTTATGGCGCATTTCAAATAACATTCGGTATTACAGCAAAGTGCTAAGCTCAAAACTCAGGTTAATAGAAAATACCGTCCATACGATAATCATTAAAGGATTTAAATTCAGCAGTATAACAATTGCCCCCTTAATTAATGTCAGAAAGAAAACGTATCATTTTTCAAATCTTTGATAAGAAGACGTCAAAGACAAGGCTTTCGAAGTTTTGAAAATCAAGGAG
>CAZBDF010000310.1:0-6218 GCA_964490385.1 uncultured Lentimicrobiaceae bacterium
GGTTTGATGTCCGGTGACCGGTGACCGATGTAACTATAGTGTCAAATAACAATCGGTATTCCGCAACAATCAGTTTTTGATACTGAGCTCAAATTATAGAATTACCAACTTCCGTTTAAACGAAATACCGTTTGTTGCATTGATATGTAAAACATATAATCCTTTTGCCAAGCTATTGCAGTTGATGGTTTTGCGATTCGAATTAATATTTTCGAAGACCATAACTTTATTGCCAGAGATATTATAAACTTCCAATTTCAAGATAGAGACTGAATTTTTTAATTCGACATTTACAATGTTTGATGCCGGGTTAGGAAAAATCATTACAGTTTCATTTTCTGGCAAACAGATATTATTGTAATGATCGTAAAATAATGCGCCAATGTCAGCACGCGTACCATCTGGATCAACAGGGGAAGATGGATCACCTGAATTGATACAGGGAGAGCCATCGAGGAGGCTAAAGTCGTTTTCGGATGGGTTTGTAAAACCGGGGTTAGCAAATAAGTTATCTGCGCCTGGCAAAGTATCGGTGTCGGAAATAGAATAAGAAACCGCCAGCACAGAATTTTCAACCAACTGAAATACCTCTTCAATTGAATTGGAAAAAATGGTATTGCTCACATAAGCAAAGCCGCCGGAAGTGGGTTGATTGTCGTAGTGATAACATCTGAGGGAAGTTAAGTTACTGTAAAGTGTATTGTTTTCAATATATCCGGTAGCACCGGTATGCACCTGAATGCCGCCTTTACAATCTGTTACGATATTTCTTTTAATCTCAGCTATTGATGACTCACCCACCGAAATACCCATGCTTTGGCAATTTTCGATATAATTGTTTTCAATGGAAACAAACAATGATCCTGTTCCAACATCAATGGCATCGTCCGCAATATTAAAGATTGAATTGTTTGTGATATAAGCCAAAATTACCGTATCGCAATCAATTGCATCACGGGCACTACCTCCAGCCTCCGGCGATCCGTAAATCCAGCAATTATCAATAGATACCATACCGCCATGTACTGTGATGATGTCGTAAACGGAAAAAGCTGACTCCTGAATTGTACAATTCATTAGGTGGGTTTCGCAACCTTCTGATTTTATGGCCTTATAAACGTCAGTGAGTTCAACAAAATCCAGGGATATCTTGGCCCCCTCGCCTGTAATCCCTTTCCAGTATGTCGTACCATTCTGTGATGAAATTTTAACGGGGCTGTCCTGACTCCCTGAAAAATCCATCTGTCCGTAAACATTAATGCCCAGGTTGTTGCCCATGCGTATCTCAACGCCGGGCTCGGCATAAAGCGTAGCCCCTTCATTTATTACAATGTCCTGGTCGATAACATAGGGAGAGCATGCAGCCAATAAATACTGATCTTCGGTAACAATATTGGAAAAACCGCATTGGGGTTCGAAAACTGCCGTAATTAACGAATCTCCGTTGAGTGAAACGAATATTTCATTTTCATCGGAAATGCCTTCCCAGCCCATAAAATCATATCCAAGCTTTGGGATTGCTTCCAGTCGAACAGGAATATCTTTAAAATAAACCCACGTCGAATCAGGGTACGGCAAGGCAATTCCATGGGCTTTTACTGTGCCATATTCAGAACCATCAATATTTACAGTTAAGCTGGCTGTTCCGTTGAGCCCGAAAAAACTATCGACATATTCGTGTACGAAACCTTCACGCAGGTGTGCGAAATTCTTCATCACATTAATTTGACCTTGCCAATACTCCATCGACTGGACTCCACCCGAATCGGCCCAGCGTAAAATATGGTTTGGCATTTCATCTTCAATGGCTGCTGCAATGCTATCGATAACTCCAATTACCCTTTCGGGCCTGAAGGTAAAATTCATGTGGCTGCAATAGCGTTGCAAAAATTCGCTACTGAAATTTGCATTGTCCATGAGCTTGTCAAACCTCTTTTCGTATTCATAAAAATTGGCAATCAAAGTATCATCGGGAGTGACATAGCCCCTGTCGGTATCATATAAGAGCCATTTCCATTTCCCGTCGTCCGTTTTTGGCCGCCAGAGTTTTATATTGTGTTTCCAACTGTGGTTTTTGATGTAATTCTGTATGATACACCAATCTATAAAATCATCCACATACATCAGGGATTTCACGTATTCATAATTTTCATCGAGGGCCATGTCATTATTTTCAATGAAATCCATCATGGCAAGGTAATGCTCATCGTCACCTTCAAGCACATAATAAATCCCTGAATATCCGCTCACAGTTAGCAGGTCGATATTATCGGGATCGGCACCATGGTTTGATGCGAGGTAATCTTTATTGTATTTCTCCCTGATATTATGGATGCCATAATATTGACTGTTCAGATAGACAATTGATGGCCGGTAAGCCTGGTAGTCGATAATGAGGTGCCCTGGCACCAGGCTTTGGATCATCGCATCACGAAACATGGTACTGCTCCAATCGTCGCTCGAACTGCGCAACACGAAAGATTCAAACGTTGTAATCTCCTTTTTGGAAAACAAATGATAGTTGATCGTATTGTCCGGAAAAACCGCCAGTGACTTTTGAGGGATTAAATATGCAGTATTGCCAAACAGTCTGATATTGGATTCAGCAACGAAACCTGAATTGTTGGGGAGGTCGAAAAATTCAACATGAACAGGCCTTTCCCAGTTCCTGCGCCTTTCGAGGTCCGAAGAAACATAAATACCAATCTCCTCGCCCCACAAAAAGTCGGGATTCGTAGCAACTGAAAATACCGGCAGGTTAACGTTGTTATCAATAATAAATGAATGAGTTATGATATTGCCGGGCAGCTTGTCCGTTTCGAAAACCCTGGCACGTATCACCGTGGTGGTATTTATCGGCATAGGGTCAGAATACCCGGTAGAGTTTTCGTTTGGTGCTGAACCGTCGATAGTAAAACGTATAGTGCCCGAAGTTTGTGTGCTTAATGCCAATTGCAATGGTGAGCTGTACACATCGCCCGGATGTGAAAAAACAGGTTCCGCAGAAAAGATCAACGAGGGATAAGAGGTAGTGCCATTGTAGGCTCCGGGTGTGGGTTGCGCGAAAAAATACCATTCGTTGTTGCCGGGTTTCCGTCCACGCGACACATCAGTAGCTTGTTCCCCGAAAGCAATCGAATCAATCAGGACCCCGGTTTGGTCGAACAGCCCAATTTGCTCACCATCTGCATTCAGTTTGAAGTTGGTATGTATGCCCAAATCGACCATGTTTTGGTCATCAGCCCAAAAAACCAGGTAAGCATTTGCAGGGATGAAAATACCATTGGGGATTTGATATTTTTCAGGGGAGTTAAGGTCATCAGATAAATAATAACCTGACAGGTTGATTTCAAAATCTTCGGCATTGTATAATTCAATCCAATCGGAAAAAGCTGAAAAGTCAGGATCTACATTGGTGGATGTATTCGACGCAAGGAATTCGTTGATGCGCAATTGGCCCTGGCCAAATCCACAAAGTCCATTTGCAATAAGCAGCAGTAAAATGCCCAATAATTTCTTATTTATCATCATGAAGTCTTTTGGCCACACAGAAGTTGCACTTAACATTAATTAATTTCAATTTTTCCCAACAATAAATTTTTGGTGCCAGGTATTATTCGAATCAGTAATCCTTACAAAATAAATCCCATTTCTAAATCCGGAAATATTCAAATCCATCAACTTTTGGCCATCAGCCTCAGCAATGTTTTGTGAAAAAATACTTTGGCCTACATTATCAAAGATTGACAGTTTAGCAAGGCCTGAGATGGCAGGGATTTTTAACCAGACCGAACTACCCCCAGCGGGATTGGGGAAGATGATTAGTTTGCTTTGTTGCTTATCAACATCAAAATTTGATGTGCTTATTTGGCAGTTTCCCGGCATGTTATAGTCGAGCCACTCGAGCCTGCCCATAATCCATGCTTTCAATAAGTATATATCTTCCTCATAGGTATCGCCATAATAATAATTCGGCCATATCTCTTGTCCAAGAATGTTCCATCTTGTGAAATTTCTTTCCTGTGCCTCATATAAATAGTTGTAGCAGGAATCAACTTTGTTCATAATCCTTTGAAGGTGCAAAGGTCCCTCGCGAAGTTCCAACCACCTGCATTTTAATTGATCCGCGAAACTTGAATCGTTGAAGAGTTTTCTCGTCCAAAATGGAATATATCCTGCATTATAAAGGTCGCTATTTACCACCCAACCTGTTGTAAGATAGCCCTCAAGATAAAATGCGTTTCCATAAGCAATATTGAAATCCCACAATGGCCCCAGCTTAAGCTTTCCATCAATACTGTTTTTGTCTTTGTACATAAAAGTGCTTTTCCGGTATGCATCAACATTTTTTGCCAGCTCATTGCTTATTATAAAATCAATAAGTGTTTCTTTATCAAGAAAATCCAAATATCCATTTGTTGAATCATTATAGTTGTCACCAAACATTATGGTCTCAAAATCATAGATAAACCCCTGGATGTATTCCTTCTGAACGGGTAGTATACCCTGGTAATCAGGATAGTGGTACTGGTAATACATTGAATCGTTGTATGCCGACAGCCATCCGTCGCCTCCTCCTGTAAAAGCGTCGATTTTTATGATATAGCCACCTGTTAAGTCATCCCCGATTGTATCATTTTCTTCCAATGCGGATATGTTTACGCGATTATCGTCATGCTTAATTTTTTCTATCAAAACATACACGCCTTCATATTGGCCATTCATTACCAGCTCGCAATATTTTGTTCGTGGGGCATATTGTCCCAATTCATTGCTAAGGTCGTACGTCAATACATTGCGCATTAAGCTTTTATCACAATATGGGGCATACAAAACCCAATCGTTCTCTGCTGGCATGTCAATAAGTGAGACATTTAAATTGTTCCCATTTTCATCTTGTGTTTCAAATGAATATGATTTTTTTGGATAAGCTTGCGATGATGAGCCCCTTAACTCAATGCTAACTTTCCCATCGTAATTATTAAATGGATCGTTGATAAAATTCTGGTTTCCTTCACCATTGTAGATAATCCCCATGTCAACCACAATTCTTTCATCATCGGGGATAACCTGTCCGGCAGTGTTTATGGATATAATGGGGAGATTAGAAGTGACCAACGTATCCTGTGCGCTGCCATCGGCCAGGTAAAACGACAACAACCCGATAAATATGAAACCCAAATTTTTTCTGCACCAAAGAATGATCATAAAATACTTTTTTGATATGAAACCCTTATAAGGCTTCAATAACAAAGATATGGAATAATATCCACAATTTAAAAAAGGATCAGTAAAAAAATACGGCTATTCTACTTTTATCCTCCGTTTGTACTTTTGTGGCCCGTACTATAAACATTGATTTAACGTTTGCATGAAAATCTTTGTTTATGGGTGGGTTTCGATTATTCATTTTTCTATCGGTTTTTTTTCTGTTATTTGGACTGCTTAGCTACTACCTCTTTATCCGCGGATGGCAGGGGATTGCAATAGTTGAAATTCCGGCGATAAAAACCGCATACATCGTTCTGTTCATTATATTATCTTTTTCTTACGTGATCGTAAGGGTTTTCGGGAAAATCCTGCCAACTGTTGTTGGAGATACATTTGCCCTTATTGGGGGATTTTGGTTTGCTGCCATGTTGTACTTCATTTTGTTTGCTGTGTTTTTTGATCTGGCCCGTTTTATTGGAAACGCTTTTTCTTTGTTTCCACCTGTGTTTGTCAATCATTTCTCAATGGTGAAGTTGCTCTCTTTTTTGATTGCCGTAGCTGGTACTACGTCATTGCTGACTTATGGTTACTTCAATGCCATGAACCCGAAAATTACAAAGTTGGAGATCAATATCAACAAGCAAGTTGATGGAATGAAAAAGCTGCACCTGGTTTTCGCCTCCGATATCCATCTTGGTCATGTAATCGGAAAAAAATCCATCGAAAACATCATCGCTAAAATTAATAGCCTGGATCCGGATATTGTGCTTTTCCCGGGTGATGTTGTGGATGAAGAGTTGTACCCGGTGGTGAATAAGAAATTGGGAGATGCATTTACAAAACTTAACCCAACTTATGGAGTGTTTGCTGTAACGGGTAATCATGAATATATTGGTGGTGTCGAAAATGCAGTTGCATATTTGGGCCAGCATGGAATTAAAGTATTGAGGGATGAGGTGCTTAATATTAATGATCAGTTTTATGTTGCAGGACGTGAGGATATTTCA
>CAZBDF010000311.1:0-6213 GCA_964490385.1 uncultured Lentimicrobiaceae bacterium
TTCAGAAAGTTTCTTTAATGCTTTGTTAAAATTAGAAAATCGTTGTTCCCACCTAATATCTTTTTGACTTGTCATTTTATTATTCTTTGTCTTGACTCCCTAAATTTGATCGATAAAAGTTTAATTTTTCCCAGTGCATTAGATAAAAATTGTTCCTCACCAAATCTTTTTCAATATTTAATTCTTCTTTGCTTCTTGGCTAATTACTCACTAAACTTCCCCTTATCCAACTGCGAAAACTTTTTCACACCACCAGCAAAGTGATCTATGACAATATTCCCCTGGTAAATCAGTGAAACTTTTTTGTGTTTGATACGTTTGCGTTTGCTGCGGTTTTTTTTATAAGAAAAGTAAAACCCAATGTGTGCCCTCAAAACAGCAATAAAATGTTTAAAACCTCCGTCAATCAAAAATTTCATGGCGGCAGCAAAATCGAGGACAAAACGGTAGAAGAAAGTTGAGTAGAGTTTCTTACGGGGAAGGTTCTTATACAACATTGTGGCGTTGTTGCGCATGTTCAGGTAGGTTTTACGGGCTGAAGTTTTGTTGAGCGAACCTCCGCCAATGTGATATACCGTCGATGCACCGCAATACATTATTTTATAACCCTTATGTTTCAATCTCCAGCACAAATCAATCTCTTCCATGTGTGCAAAAAAATCATTGTCCAGTCCGCCTAATTCATGGTAATATTTTGCACGGACAAACATACAGGCACCGGTTGCCCAAAACACTTCGACATTGTCATCGTATTGGCCAATATCTTCTTCAACCGATTGAAATATCCTGCCCCTGCAAAATGGATAGCCGTATTTGTCGATAAATCCTCCGGCTGCACCAGCATATTCAAATTTAGTTTTATCCTGGTAGGAAAGGATTTTTGGTTGGCAAGCAGCAATCTGTCCGTCGCTATCCATCAACTCGATAACCGGCTCAATCCATCCCTCAGTCACCTCAATATCTGAATTTAGCAACACATAATATTCTGATTCAATTTGCCCAAGGGCCTGGTTGTACCCTTTGGCAAAGCCGCCATTTTCGGCATTCTGGATCAATCGAACTTCAGGGAAATGTTCCTTCAAAAAAGCAACAGAAGCATCAGTGGAATCATTATCAGCAACCACAACATCAGCAATACCTGCACAAGTTTCAACAACTCGTGGAAGAAACATTTCGAGAAATTTTTTCCCGTTCCAATTAAGTATTACTACTGCAGTTTTCATTTATCCTGTAAAAGTAATGATAAGGTTTGAAATGAAAAAAAATATCAATGAAAATAGAAAAATGAAGGGAAATAAAAAATCTAGGGTGTACGACAAATATTACAATTCGACCCACAAATGATTTAATTTTTGCAAGTGGGAATTTGTTTTATTTTGTTACAAATGACTCTTGAATGACCATCACTGACAACAAAACTTGTCCGTATGGATGACTTTTATATGGAAAATATTTCAAGTATCACAAATCCATCAAGCACTCAAAATCTATTACCTTGGATTGTTGTAAAAATCGCCTGACTCTCCATTATAAGAATCATTGTCGGGCAACCTCATACCATCTTTTACTCGTTTTAATTCATCCTGCCAGTTGGCGTTATTTATCTCGCCGGGCACATTGGAATGGATAAGTGTGTAATCGTAAGCTGCAAGATTGGGGTTGGCAAAAACAAACTTCTTGTTGCGCTGGTTATCGAGGGTATAATAATGCCAAATTTGGTATGGAACTGAGCCGGTGCCGGCAGTGGACACTCCGCCATTATTAATTGTCATCCCCGAAGAACTCGCATCGAAAGGCCTGTCGGTAATTGTATTTGGCGGGCCATATTTAAGAAAAGTCCTGCCCATATCAGTTTCGTAGCCATTTTTGCCTTTATTACCTGGATATCCAAATTGTTCATCCACCAACTCCACAGCCGACAAGTATTCCTTCCAGGCATATTCAGGCTTCAGGTTGTCGCGGTTCAACCAAAAACTCAGGAAATAGCGTTGCATGATATCCAAATCTGCTGTTGGCAGATCAAGCTGATATTTCACAAATTTCTTCTCCATATCGGTTGAAATCGGCGCAAGGCTGTGGCAATAATCCAAAAGTGTGTCTTTGCTGGTAATTTGGGCAACGAAAGAATTTTCAACCAGGGTTTCATCAACATCAGAATAATCGGGCTGAATTTCAGGATTACTTCGCTGGAAGAACAATTTGTTTGAAGCAAGGATTTTATTTTCCCGATCTCTTGCCTCAACTACAATATGGTAATTCCCGGAAGGCAGGTCGCTAATATCGAAATCTGAAAACAGGACTGTAACCGGCCCTGCATCCTCTCGTTTAAATCTCACATAATCCGTTTTTCTTTGTTGGTTCTCGTAATTCTCGATAAAATAATTTAAGAGGTATTGCCCATCGTTGCCTAATACTTCTGATGTGTTATAAACTTCAGCATAAAAACGGAGGCTGTTTATTCTATCGGGATAAAAATTATACACATAGGGTACCAAATCCAATCCACTTTTACTAAGAATGTTTTCTTCAGTCGTTTTAGAATATGACTCGATAAGTTCAATTCCGGAAATGGATATTTCATCTTTCGGAAAATCAATTTCGATGGTTTGAGATGTAACAAATGGTGGCTTATCACCATTGATATCTTTGATTTGAATTTCAAAATCATATACACCGTTTGGAAGACTGAATCGCTGTTGATCGAGAAAGTTAAAATCAATGTTTGTGGTATCCGTAACTTCCGGACTCAGTAACTCATATTTATCAAAATCAACGATCAAAGTATCTTTTCTAAAAATCATAGTTACCTCAATCGCCCCTTGAAATTTTTGCGCATCATTTTTTAAATAAACTACACTTGAACCCACCACCGAAAGATAAGTTTCGAGATAAGGCCCATCGGCCGGGGAGTAAAATTTGGAGTAAAATAACTGGGCCTTGACGTAATCACTTGCATAAATCTGACTGGTCGTTAGTCCGGATAGGATGACAAAAAATATGATTAGATTTTTCATATGATTGGGTTTTTATTATTTAAGAACTGCAACAAAATTAGGCCATTAAACCTTTTTAGTCAAGAAAAAAAAAGACTAAGGCATTTGCATTTAAGTTAACGGTTTGGTGAAAGAATTGGGAATGCAGACAACTATACATAGATTTCCCCAACAAGAAAAGTAACAGCCTGCCCTCCAATCTCAACCCTATCGCCTGACAAAGTGCATTGCAATTCGCCTCCCCTATCCGAAATCTGCCTGGCTGACAAGTGTACTTTTTTGAGCTTCTGCGACCAGTAAGGAGTCAGCACGGTATGTGCTGAACCCGTCACCGGATCCTCGTTGATGCCAATAGCCGGGGCAAACATACGTGAAACAAAATCCACCTCCTTTCCTTTTGCAGTAACGATAATAGCATGATAAGGCAATTGTTTCAACAAGTTGAAATCAGGTTGCATATTTTGGATTATCTCTTCGGACCCGTAAACAGCCATTAAATAATCGCGTGCTGCCGAAGCTTCAATAGCTTGCACAGAAATGGCTTCGTTTAGTTTTGAAGGGATGTTCACCTTTTCGCAAAAGCCTGCAGGGAAATCAAGCCAAAGCAAATCCCTGGTTTTTTTCACCCGCAGCTCACCGCTTTTCGATTCCAGGAAAATGATATCGCTTTTGTAATCGAGGTGATTGAAAAGTACGTGTGCTGCGGCAAGTGTTGCATGGCCACATAGGTCAACTTCAACAGTGGGTGTAAACCACCTGATCTCGAAAACATTTCCTTTTTTAACGAAAAAGGCTGTTTCCGAAAGGTTGTTTTCGGCGGCTATTTTTTGCATCAGATCGTCGGGCAGCCAATTGTCGAGCGGACAAACAGCAGCTGGGTTTCCTTTGAAAGTCTCGTTTGTAAATGCGTCAACCTGGAATATTTGTATTTTCATTGGTTATATTTTTTATAGAATCAAACCGGAAGTTGGATATAAAATTTCGTCCCTTCAGCATCGTTGGATATAAAACCAATATTGCCTCCCAGGTATTTCTCGGTGATCAATTTCATACTGTAGGTCCCTAATCCCCTGTTAGGCCCTTTGGTTGAAAACGATCGTTGAAAAACCTGCAACTGTGTTTTGTGCGACATCACAGTTGGATTGTGTATCCAAAATACAAGTCCATTCCCAGCAAGCTTAACCCCCATTTCAACCGTACCAAATTCAGGTGTAGCCTCCAGCGAATTTTTAAGCATGTTGGTCAATACACGTTTTAACAGCACATTATCTGCACTAAATTCGATGTCTGCAATCCCCTTCTTAATTTCTATGAATTTGTTGTTCGAAACTGAATGATGCTCCATTTTAGACTTTACCTGCCCCAAAACTTCTCTTGATCTCATTAAGGCGGGATTGACTTTTAATTCGTCCAATTCAGCGGCAGCAAGATCACGCTGTGCCCGTATCTCCTCGATTAAATCATCACTAATCCCATTTACAGTATTCAGCACATTTTCGGAGTCTGCCTTGTTAGTTGCCAGCGGTAAATATTCGAGGTTCCATTTTAGTGCACTCACAGTATTCATTACATCATGAAAAAAAATACGCTCAAAAACCTGCCGGCGTTTTTGGTCGCTAATATCCACCAACGACAAGAGCGTAAACCTTACATCGTTGCACTGGAATGGCGATGCTGTAACAGTGAGATCAAGTGCAGAGGCCCGGCCTTGTTTTTCGGTAATGATGCGGCACTCTTTTGTTGATGGTTGGTTTAAAACCTGGCTTTCGATAATTGCCCCAAGTGCGCCACAAACTGTGCATTTTTTGCTGGTACCACAACCTCCTGTTGTGTTATTGGCATTTTTGCAATGAATCAATTCACCAATCTTTTTTCCCAATATTTCCTCAAGCTGATCCTGGGCAAGCATCTCTTTTAAGGCATTGTTCGAAAAAATTACCTGCCGCTCCTTATTGAGCAAGGCCGTAACCTGGGGCAATGCATCCAGCACTTTAGCTGTGCCCTCATTGGCAATAAATGCTTCGAAATCTTCGATTACCTTTTCTTGATCAACTCTGGCAGCCAATGGATGGGTGAAAGTTTCCTGCATAGGATTGGGTTTATTTTGGATTGTAAAAATAGGTGAATTATTCGGAAGAAAGGACATTTGAACCCACAAAAAAAGCCCGGAACAATGCCGGGCTTTTACTAAGAAGCTGTCTAAAATTCATCCATTAGTTTTATTATGTGTCTTTTTCGCCATTTCGTCGTTATTTTTTCGACACGTAGCTATGGCTATGCTTCTCAAAAATGCCTCGACCTGACAAAAAATACATCATAATAATTTCTAAAAACGAAATTTAGACAGCTTCTAAGGGAGTTCATCCTTTGAGACAAAACTATAATAAATTTTTCTTCGAGCAATTGAAAATGAGGCATTATTATCCCTACTCAAAAGTAATATCCTGTATATCCTTAAACCCTCCACGTCGCCTATGCAAAAATTCAAAGTTATTAATGTCTCCAAAATAGTGCATGATTACCTCGTTTGAAACTACATTCAATTTTTCATTAACGATATAGCGATATGAACTCCAGCGAAAGTTTATGTAATCAGTATCTATACCATGATGTAATGGATTAAGGTGGATATATTGAATAACCTCTCTCATATAGTTATCGCTTGTAATTCGAATCCTCTTTATGGGCTTCATAAAAAGGGAACCTTTCCTACCCTCCTGTTTGTTAATTGCCTGCGAAAACGAAATACCAAGCCTCCTGAAAGACTCAGAAACTGCCTTTGGATCTGTTGATTCTTTGATTTGGATTAGTAGGTGAAAATGGTTTGGCAATAAGCAATATGCAATAAGATGGGATAAGGCTTCGGGACCTTTAGATAGAAGATTAAGAAAATAAAAGTAGTTTCTGATTTGAGGAAATAGAATATCCCAACCAACTGCCCTGTTATAAACGTGGTAATAATTTCCAGGCTCGAATTTATCAGTATTGTTTAGCATTTTTTAATTCAAACATCAATGATGCAAATTTACAAATTTTTGCTTAAACGGATGCCATCCCTATTCCCTGAGTACAATGTGTTTCAAGAATTTCCCCTTCTTTTTCGTGTGTCAAAGGGGTAAACGGATGCCATCCCTATTCCCTAAGCTCAAGGTGTTCCAAGAATTCCCCCTTCTTTTTCGTGTGTCAAAGGGGTAAACGGATGCCATCCCTATTCCCTAAG
>CAZBDF010000312.1:0-6207 GCA_964490385.1 uncultured Lentimicrobiaceae bacterium
CGCACCTGAAAGATAAGCCACAGAGTGGCGATAATCTTTGTAGAAACATCAATTAAAATTGATACAGGAGGTGCAGCGCACCGAAATATTATTATTCTGTGTTTTTCAGCAAGCCCTATCTAATTGACATTGAATGTCAATCCCAAGCCTAATTGTCGATATAGTCGGTTTGCAGCGCATATCATAAACCAATACCTTTTTTCCCTTTCTACCTTCCCTTCCCCAATTTAGAATCCAATTAAATTATTTTTCTATATCCCTCATTTACAATATTTAAATAGCTTGTGTAAGAAAATATTTCCTTGAAAATTTGTTTGGTTAAAATAATCATACATATATTTGCGTATTTAAATACTTGATTACATTTAATCGATCGTGGGAAAACTATTTAACATATCTGTAGCATCCAGCATCGCTGTCCACAGCCTTGCACTTATAGCGGTGAGCGACGAAATGCTCAATGCTTCACAGATTTCCGACAGGTTAAAACTTTCGAAAAACCATATTTCCAAAGTTTTGCAACTGCTGGCAAAGTTTAAGATAATCACAGCAACGCGTGGCCCCAGCGGAGGTTTCAAGCTTTTACGCGGCCCCGAAAGTGTTTCAGTATTTGAAATTATGGAAATTATTGACGGGCGCATTGAAGTAGCCCATTGTGGACACGAAGAAGATACATGCCCTTTTGAGGATTGTGTTTTTGGAGATGAAAGACAGAAGTTACTGGAAGAATTTAAAGGATATTATAGCAATAGAAAATTAAGTGATATCAAGATAAGTGTTAAAGGGGGACAAGGTTTATAGGGTTTATAAGGGAAAGAGGGTTAATAAGGAAAAAAAGTCAACGCTATTCAGGCATGGTCAATTTCATAACCTGCAACTTGTAACCTGTAACCCCGCATAAGCGGGATTTCGCTGCGCTCAACTTGAACCTTGAAACAAATCAAACTATGAAAAGAGAAATAATAAAAATCGACGAAGACCTCTGCAATGGATGCGGAGATTGCATTCCTAACTGCCACGAAGGTGCACTGCAAATGATCGACGGCAAAGCCCGCCTGGTCAGCGATCTTTTTTGTGATGGACTGGGTGCATGCATTGGCCATTGTCCCGAGGGAGCCATCAGCATCGAGACCCGTGAGGCTGAACCTTACAACGAAACCCTCGTAATGGATGAGATGGTGAAGAAAGGTAAGAATACCGTCCTCGCCCACCTCGCCCACCTCAAAGATCACGGTGCAACCGACTTTTTAAATGAGGCCATAGCCTACATCAAGAAAAACAATATTGATATGGATATAAGAAAGCCTGACGCTTCCAAGCCCGAAGATATTGTTCAACAAGAGATGCAACAAGCCATGGCCGGTGGATGTGGTGGTGGTTGTCCCGGGTCGGCACCTATAACTTTTGATATTGACATGGACGAAGTTGAAGAAGCAACTGAAAATACAGCAGCTGCCGAAGCACCTTCCGAACTCCGCCAATGGCCGGTCCAATTTCATTTATTAAATCCTATGGCCCCCTATTTCAGAAATGCTGATGTATTGCTGGCTGCCGATTGCGCTGCTTTTTCAATGGGGAATTTTCATAGTAGGTTTCTAAAAGGTAAGGCCCTTGTGATCGCTTGCCCAAAACTTGATTCTAACCAGGAATCATATTTACAAAAACTTATTTCGATGATTAACGATTCCAACATTAACTCGCTAACTGTAGTTAGAATGGAAGTGCCTTGTTGTGGAGGGTTAACTCATCTGGCCCAGCAGGCCGTTGCCAACGCAAACCGTAAAATCCCCATCAAGCAGGCAGTAATAAGTCATCAGGGTGAAGTGTTAGAAGATGACTGGATTTAAATGAAACAAACCAGGTAAATTATGTCATTTGCTTTGCTGTCATTTGGCTTCGCCGTCATTAAGTTGTGATTAAAAATTATGGTTAAAATGACAATCAATGACAACCAATGCCTTTAAATCTGAAGTGAATCACCAGAAAATTTCAAACCAACAATTTTTATAAACCATTTTAAATCGATTTATTTATGAGTATGTTTTGTTATCAGTGCCAGGAAGCAGCTAAAGGAGTTGCTTGCGTAGGAACAAAAGGGGTATGTGGAATTACAGAAGACGTGATCCATCTACAGGATTTATCTGTGTATCTTCTAAAAGGTATTTCAATTTACAGCACGAAAGCCCGCGAGCTTGGAATTGAAGATGAGAAAGTGAATCAGTTTATTGTTGAAACACTTTTTAAAACGATTACCAACGCAAATTTCTCGAATGAGGTTTTTGTTGAAAATGTTCAGCAGGCACTCAAACTCAGAGAAAAAATGAAACTGGCCGTGGAAGCTGCCGGTGGTGAAATGGAAGAACAACTTCATGAGTCGGCTACCTGGTATTCTGAAGACCAGGACGAAATAGATGCCAAGGCAATGGCCGTTAATGGTAAAATTGATGCCCCAGACGAAGATACACGCTCATTGAGAGCATTGGTTTTGTACGGACTCAAAGGACTTACTGCCTATCAGGAACACGCTTTTCAACTAGGACATGTTTCTAACGAAATAAATGCATTTGTACAGAATACACTAGTTGCACTAACAAATGATGCATTAACCCTCGAAGAAAACATTGCCCTGGTAATGGAAACCGGTAAATATGGTGTGGATGTAATGGCTTTACTGGATGAAGCCAATACCAAACGTTACGGTAACCCGGAAATCACTACAGTTAATCTTGGTGTAAGCGACAAGCCCGGAATCCTCATCAGTGGCCACGACCTGCGCGACATGGAAGACCTGCTGAAACAAACCGATGGTACTGGTGTAGATGTTTATACGCACAGCGAAATGCTGCCTGCCCATTACTATCCTGAATTTAAGAAGTACAAACATTTTGTAGGAAACTATGGCAACGCCTGGTGGAAGCAAAATGAGGAGTTCGAATCATTCAACGGACCGGTATTGTTTACAACCAACTGCATCGTTCCTCCTAAAAAGAGCAACGGCTATGCCAACAGGGTATATACAACTGGCGTTTCAGGTTTCCCAGGATTTAAGCATGTTCCGGATCGTGAAACTGGCGGCATGAAAGATTTCAGCGAAATCATCGAACACGCAAAAAAATGTCAGCCTCCTATAGAAATTGAAACTGGTGAAATCGTGGGTGGATTCGCACATAACCAGGTTTTACAGTTGGCCGATAAGATTGTGGATGCTGTTAAATCCGGTGCGATCCGCAAATTCTTTGTGATGGCAGGTTGCGATGGCCGTATGAAAGACCGCAGCTACTATACCGAGTTTGCCGAAAAACTTCCGACAGATACTGTTATCCTCACAGCAGGATGCGCCAAGTACCGTTACAATAAACTTCCATTGGGTGATATCGGTGGGATCCCAAGAGTATTGGATGCCGGTCAGTGTAACGACTCTTATTCTCTTGCAGTGATTGCCTTAAAATTGAAAGAAGTTTTTGAGCTTAACGATATCAACGATCTTCCGATTGCCTATAACATCGCATGGTACGAGCAAAAGGCGGTAATCGTTCTTTTGGCTTTACTTTACCTGGGTGTAAAAGACATTCACCTCGGACCAACATTGCCAGCTTTTCTTTCGCCAAATGTGGCAAAGGTGCTGGTTGAAAACTTTGGCATCGCCGGTATAAATACCGTGGATGAAGATATGAAATTATTCTTGAATTAAAAGTAATGCATAGTCAGGGTTTGACTTATAGTCAAGCCCTGACTATTATTCATAAATCAATAAAACAAACATTATGTCAGAAATTATAAAAGCAGAAAAATTTGAACTCGCCGAAGCTGTTGAATATGCAGGTGATTCAGTGGTAAGTAAAACAGTTGTAAAAAAAGATACCGGGAATGTTACATTGTTTGCCTTCGATAAAGGCCAGGGTTTGAGCGAACACTCAGCACCTTTCGATGCGATGGTAAATGTGATTGATGGTACAGCAGATATTATCATCGACAAAAAATCAAACATCCTCAGCGCAGGCGAAAGCATTATTATGCCAGCCAATATTCCTCATGCTGTTAAAGCAGTCGAGAAATTCAAGATGATGCTGGTGATGATAAAATCATAAGTAGTGAGTGGTGAATAGTGAGTGGTGAATTGAAACAGATTGCCTGCCTCGCCGGCCCGCTTCGCCGCAGCTCCAGCGAGGCTAGCATGGCGGGCTTCGCTTCGCTCACAATAATCTGTCTATCAATTAAGCTTTCATATCCGAAAGTTAGCTTTTATATTCGACTTTGCGAGGAGTGAAGCGACGCGGCAAACTGTTTCACAAGCCCGAAACCTTCTAGTAAGTAATTGTTCTATACAATCTAAAATGCATCCCCGATCAACAAAGACCTTCAAATTCTTCAAGAAATACCACAAATGGCTGAGTATTGTACTCGGCCTTTTCATTGTGATGTTTTCTTTGTCGGGGATTGTGCTCAACCATCGTGGCTTATTTTCTTTGGTTGATGTAAACCGTTCTTACCTTCCCGAAGTTTATCGTTACAATAACTGGAACCTTGCTGCTGTAAAAGGAGCGGTCGATTTACCGGGCGATTCATCGCTGATTTATGGTAACATCGGCATTTGGCAAACAAAAGATAATTATAAAACTTTCACTGATTTTAATGCTGGTTTTCCAGATGGCATCGATAACCGGAAAGTGTCGTGTATTCTGCAAACCAAAGACGGTCAGCTTTTTTCAGGTACTTATTTTGGATTATTCAGATATGATTTTCATTCATCAAAATGGGTAAACATTCCACTTCCTGTACAAAATCAGCGGGTAGTCGATTTGATAGAGAGGGAGGGTAACTTGTATGTTATGACCCGTTCGTTCTTATTAAAGAAGTTGTTGGCAGGACCTGACCGGGAATTTGAAAAAATCGTTTTACCTCCGCCCGGGAATTACAACAATAAAGTTGGTCTGTTCAAAACACTCTGGGTAATCCATAGCGGCGAAATTCTTGGCGTGGCAGGCAAATTATTTGTCGATCTCATTGGCATTCTTTTTATCTTTCTTACCATCACAGGCCTTATCTATTTCTTGTTTCCAAACTGGATCAAGAAAAGAAAACGCAAATCCAGCGGTGTAAAAACTTTGGTTTGGCTCAACCGCTTCTCATTGCGCTGGCACAACAAAATTGGCTGGTGGCTTGGCTTATTTCTTATCGTCACAACCCTGACAGGCATGTTTCTCCGTCCACCCTTATTAATTCCCATTGCCTACACTCAGGTGCCAAAAATCCCCTGGTCAATCCTCGACGACGACAACGCTTGGTACGATCAGTTCAGGGCTATTGTTTATGACCAGGAGAAAGATGCTTTTATTATTGGCACCACAAATGGCTTTTATTTTGCCGACACAAGATTCAAAAATGAATTAAAACCCATTGATCATCATCCACCCGTTAGTGTTATGGGCATTAACGTTTTTCAATCCACTGGCAAGGGATCTTATCTCGTTGGCTCATTTAGCGGTTTTTTTCATTGGTCGGCCAAAACTGCATATGTTGAAGATATCCTGAATCAAAAAACTTATGAGGCTTCACCACGTGGCGGTTCACCTTTTGGGGCCAATACAATTGCCGGCTTTCTGCATGATAAAGACGAACTCCCATATTATTTTGATTATGCCCACGGGGCGCAGCCTGTTTTGCACAATCTTCCATTTACCAAAATGCCGCAAAATATTATCGACAACAGCCCCATGTCGCTCTGGAACCTTGCCCTCGAAATTCACACCGCAAGAATATATGGTGTGCTGATCGGAGATTTCTACATTCTACTCATTCCTCTCTTTGGCCTCATCGTACTATTTATCCTCATTTCAGGGTTTTATATGTACCTAAAAGTTTATCGGAAGTAGTCAGGGCTTCGTCAGGGTTTGACTTCAAGTCAAGCCCTGACTAACTGAAGCTAAACTCTGTCCAAACATCGACATATTTATATATGATATTTTATTCTTATTAAGAATTGAAATGAATTCCCTCCAAATCGTTAAAAAATTTTGTCAGCGGTTTCAACATTTATATTTTTGGTGTTTAAAGTAATTAATTACTTAATAGCATTAAAAATGAAACAAAACATTTACTTTTCAATTGCAATTTTCTTTACCTGTTTATTTGCCGGCGATATCGTTGCGCAGGAAGTAAAAATCTCAGCCGAATTACGCCCACGTTACGAAATGAGGCATGGTTACA
>CAZBDF010000313.1:0-6205 GCA_964490385.1 uncultured Lentimicrobiaceae bacterium
GATTTTGGGCATTAGGATTCTAAAATTCTTTCGCAACCCGATGGACAAATGCCAGGCCTGTCTTGGCAGAGAACAGGGTTGCAAATTGCAGGAACTGCGAAAGAAAGTTTGATGGACGGCAAATACTTGATGTGAAATAGTTTAAAATTATGTCGAATAAAACGCGGAAGCTACACCTTTAAAATCATACGAAGCACAGGCCTATATCAAAGCTGGGGCACACAGCAAAATCCAGGGATGCCTATATCGAGGCACTTGAAGCCCATCCTACCAAAATTAACATGATGAACAATCTGGGCAAAACCTACTACGAATTGGGCGAATATGAAAAAACGCTTGAAACATTAAAGAGAATCCCACTGAAGGAAAGAGACAAAACCTCAACGATAAACATCAAAGCAGTTAAACATGTGTTGAAAGAGCAGAGGGAAGCCAAAAAATCAAGATATAACAATCCCCCGAATCTCTACATTAACGGATTTACGTATTCTTCAGCACAAATTGATAAGCATTCTCAAAACAGATTTTTTCGGGCAACTGAAAAGCAACAACATTCCAGGGACTGAAATCTATGAGACACAGGGAAATTGGACACGCATTACCATTGAAACCATGGAGGAAATGGAGTTTTTCATCAAGGTCTTGGAGTGAAATCGTTGTTAACTTGCTTTATTGTTAAATTGTTAAAAAAAAGGTCAACACTATTCAGACAATGGTCAAACGCCAAATGCCGACCTTCGGTCGTGCATGCTCGAAGCTTCGCTTCGGCACGCCAAACGCGTACCCCTTTATTTCACCTTATGCGGATAGGCCTTTTCGCGGTTCTGGAAGCGAAGAATATGGTCTTTTACAATCACACCTTCATCAGTATTAATTGCATTTTGAATGGTTGCATTTTCCTTCCAACTTGCCCTACCTTTTATTACCGATGGCAGGTGCACAATCAATGCAGCCGAAATAGACCTTGAAGCGCTTTCCCAAAAATAGCTGGGTGTATGGTCCACTGCATAGTAATCAATCTTATCAATGGCTATAATTGGGTTTTTAAAAGTAGTTGGCTTTGCAAAATAAAATCCCATTCCTTCATCACAGCTCACATCAATAATTAATGTACCCGGCATGAGCCTGGATTTTTCGCTCTCTAAAACATAATCGATTGGGTCATCAATATCCTGATAGGTTCCATTAATTATTATCTCAGACTCACTGATCAAATCCAATAATGGCCGTTCCGTTCCGTCATGTTCTACAACTATTAGTCGCGGTCCGGTTTCCGTTCCTTTAATAACCCGAACATAGTGCACGTCCAATACTTCTTCCCTTACCTCATGATCCGGCCGTTGAATACAGATAGTGATGTCTCTAAAACCATGTGCTTTTAAAGCGTAGATGGCTCCCCTGCTCACTGCGCCAAAACTAAATATGATTACCTTTCTTTGGTTTCCGTAATGACCGTCGATCCCCCTGAGTTGGAGCGCATGTATAACGGCACTATAGCCGGCCATTTCATTGTTTTTATAAAAGGTGTGCCTTCCCATTCGTCCACTTGGAGTCCATACATACATATCTTCAAAAGCAATCAAAGTCAATTTTTTATCAATTGCTGTTTGTGTAACCTGCATGTTCTGGGCACAGTGGGGATAACCCCACAACACACCACCACCTTTCAATTCCTCTATATCTGCTAAGATTGGTTTGGCAACAATGGCCGACCCGATATCGGATAATATTTCACTTCGCCCGGCTATCCCACCCGTTAGTTCACTAATTTCTTCATCAGTAATATTGAAAGGAAGGCCATAGCCTTTCTCAAAAATAAGCTGTCGGCGGATATTTTCCGGAAGTCTTTTTAAATGTTCAGGATGGATAGGGACGCGCCTTTCGTCTTCCTTTTTTGAAGTTCCGATAACTCCCATGGTCAATAAACTCATATAATTCTTTTTTAGTTTGAAACGGATCGCGGCTTAATGAATTCGGCAATGCGTCAGAATAAGATTCCTGCTTGAGGGTTACTTACGGGTAATCATACATTAAGTGATTACAAGGGTTTCATTAATCAAAAAAAGAGCTATTAGATAGGAAGTCTCGGCAACATGAAAAAGCTTTGCGAAGGGATGATTAATAACAACGGATAAATAATCCAGCTGCGAAGGTACTCTTTTTTAAGAGCTTGTTGTAATATCATCAAAGGCACTACAAAAATATTCTGATTTGCTACATTTGATTTTATTTCGAAGTATTTTGATTAGCGATTACCTACTACCGATCACTGTTCACCGTTCACTATTCACTATTGAGATTCCTTCCAAATATCAGTATTCCCCGGTTAACATATATTGCTGAAATAGATTTTTTCTACTTTTACGGGAAGTAAAATTTTGAACAGTATTTTGAAATGAATAGCGAAGTTGCAATACTATAAAGAATTAATAGACACTTACCCCACCAACACAAACTCCTCAATCTTTTCCAAGGTATCGGGGTTGAGCACTTCGATGGTAATTTTATCGCCGTCCACATGGAAGAATACCAGCGCATAAAGAGTTGAAAACATTTCAACATCGCTGGTCCAGGGCAGTTGTTCCTGGGCATAGTAGGGCGCACCTGCTGCACCGTTGGTTACTTGCCAGAAAGTACGGGAAACATTCAACTTTTCCTTGTCCCAATTTTCGGGGTAAATTGGAGTTTCAGCGGTGATTTTCATCCGGCTGTAATTGTGCTCATCTCCACAAAGTAGGGCAACAGTTTTTTGGCTTTTATTGATGAGGATATCCAGCAGTTCATCCCTCCGCTCAATAATTCCTTTTTCAACCGGCTGACCGGCAATGAAAGGCCGGACATCGTTGTTTCCGCCGTACCACATATCATCCCTGGAGTGGCCGCCATTTGGGAAAGCAGGCGTGTGAAGGGTCACAAAAATATGATCGATGGCAGCATCCTGCTCAAGCATGGCAATGGTTTCGCGCAGCCATTCCAACTGATTGTCCATGACGTAACCATGAATATTACCGGAGGTATATTGCATCATTTTGGCCGAATGCCCGTACCAATAATCGGAATTGAGCACCACCATGGCCAGGTTGTCGTAGGTGTAGTAAAACACGGTTTCGTCATAGGGTGGAAAATCAATGCTTTTGGGATCGGGATCGTACTTTGAGCCATCCTCACTTTTCAGCTTATTCAATGGATTGACTGTTATTTCGCTAAACACCTTCTCTGCTGATTCGGTCTCAAACGGAAACTTATCGATGGCGCAAATCATTTTCTGTCCATCAGTAAAAATATAATTAAGGGCTTCGTGGTTGCCGGGCGCAAGCACAAAAGGAATGCGGTGGGCAAAAGGCTCGATGGCGCGTTTAAAATTCTGGTACTGCAAAAGATTATATTGCCTGTCGGTGGAATATCCATTGATCAGGTCGCCGGTATATTGCAAAAAGTCTGCTCCCTGCTGTACCGCGAGCGCGGCCATCTTTTTCACAATGTAGGCATTGGTGCCATAAACATTGCGTTCGCCCCCACCCTTTCCTGCGCGGCTATCGCTGGCATATGCAAAAGTAAAGGGCTGGCGCGATCCATTTTCAGGAGCTGTCTGAAACCAGGATTCCCGTTTGTAGTCGCCTACCAAAACAGTATAATTTACCTTTGTTCCGGCTTCAAGGCCTTCCAGTTGAATTTCATGAATTTTGGATTTCTTGCTTTTAAAAGTTTTACCGTTTGCCTCAACAGAAGCTTTAACATCGAAATTAGTTGTAAACGAAATCACTGCCGATGTAGGTTGCAGCATGTTCAAATAGGGTCCGTCGATAATGGTAACATTCGTTTCGAATGGCACCCTGCCCTTCATCCGCACACGGCCATCGTAAATCATCGTTCCATCTTCATATACGATGCGATAGCCCAACAAGGCATCACCGGTTTTGGTCCAGTCGGTAAAATCGTATTTTCCGCGCAACTCGGCTATGGGAACCTGGGTTTTACCTTCAAGGATAAAAGCCGGTTTCCTGAAATATACAGGCTGTGGAAAATTCACACCCTCCTCTTTTATCAATCCATAATACATGATGCCATTCAATCCGGGAGCATTAAAATCGAAAGTCATGCCCAGGTCGTAACCCACAGGATCGATCTGAAATTCGCGGTAGCGAAATTCGGGAATATCCTGGGCATAATATTTTACACCGGTTTCGGGATGCTCAAAATAAAGCTTTCCGGTTTCATCGTAAAAAAGATTGGAATAGGATTTAGGAATTTCGCTCTGCTGACTTATTTGGGGAGTTTCATTTCCGCCTTCCGAAGTATGTTTTCTCAAATAAAATCCGGTTGAAAGCAAAAGCACCGTAATGGCTGCAAGCAATAAAGTTGTATGTCGTTTCATCGTTTAGTTGTTTGAGTTGCGTGTGCAAAAGTAGGGAAAAATGCGTTGGGCGATCTGAGTTCCATGAAAGGGATGCCAGCCTTGCCGGCTAGGCAGGCAAGCCCTGAATCATGAGTTTTAGCATACCGATCACCGACTACCGACTACCGATCACCGATTACTTTTCACCTTCCCCCTATTCCACCACAATCGTCTTGATATTCACAAATTCTTTAATCCCATAATGTGAAAGCTCACGGCCATAGCCTGACCTTTTGATGCCTCCGAAGGGAAGGCGTGGATCTGATTTTGTCATGCCATTTACAAAAACTGCCCCGGATTCTATCTGTCGGGCAATGCGAATTCCCTTTTCGATATCTTCGGTCCAGAGGCTTCCTCCCAAACCATAGAAACAATTATTGGCCACTTCGATGGCTTCTTCGGAAGAACTAACCTGCATCACTGCCATGACAGGGCCGAAGGTTTCTTCGGTAAAAACGGGCATACTTTGGCTAACGCCAGACAATAAGGTTGGTTGATAATAAAACCCTTCACCATTCATCCGATCCCCTCCCAACTCAAGTTTGGCACCTTGGCCCACAGATTCCTGAACCTGCCTGTCGATATCTTCGAGCAAATCCATCCGCGCCAGTGGGCCAAACTGACTTTCAGCATCCAGGGGATCACCGATTTTCAATGCTGAAATTATACCTTTAACTTTATCAATAAAAGCATCATAAACCTCAGCTTCGACAATGAAACGCTTGGCGGCAATGCAACTTTGTCCGGTGTTGAGCATCCTGGCAGTGACTGCTGTTTGGGCACATTTGTCGAGATTGGCATCTTTCAACACAATAAAAGGATCGGAACCGCCCAACTCCATCACTGTTTTTTTTAGGTACTTTCCGGCTGCTGAAGCAACTTTGCTGCCAGCCAGCTCACTGCCTGTAAACGTTGCAGCCCTTACTTTATCATTCTTTATAACATGTTCAACGTCTTTGCCGGGGATCATCAAGGCACGGAACAGATTTTTGGGGAAACCTGCTTCCCGGAAAATATTCTCGATGGCCAGGGCACAGCCGGGTACATTGGACGCATGTTTAAGCAAGCCGGCATTTCCGGCCATCAATGCAGGAGCAGCAAATCTGAACACCTGCCAGAAAGGGAAGTTCCACGGCATCACAGCCAGCACCGGCCCCAGTGGCCCGAAACTCACAAAGCTTTTTGTAGCATCGCTTTCAATCATTTCATCAGCAAGAAATTGCCCGGCATGTTCAGCATAATAATCACACACCCATGCAGACTTTTCCACCTCGGCTTCTGATTCTTTGATAACCTTTCCCATCTCGAGCGTCATCAACTTTGCAAACTCACCTTTTCGTTTTCTCAGAACTGCAGCAGCATTTAGCATCAATACTTTTCGTTCTGCTATCGAAGTTTGCTTCCACCACTGCCATTCGTCAAAAACCTTATCAACAATTTCATCACACTGCGACAAACTATGTTCATCGTATTGCTGGATTATTATTCCGGTGGCCGGGTTGATACTTTTCATCTTATCAATTTTTGAATCCGAAGTGGATTGTTACTTTTGCGAATGTAAAGAAAATTAAAAATCCTGCCACAGAAATGCACAATTTTAAAAATATAAAAACACTCATCTGGGACTGGAACGGAACCTTGCTCAACGATCTTGGGATCAGCATCCGCTCGATGAATCAAATGCTCGAGAAGCGCGGCTACCCTTTACTTACAGTCGATAAATATCTTTCGATCTTTACTTTCCCTGTTCAGGAGTATTACAAAAAAGCCGGTGTTGATTTTGATAATCATGATTGGGACACAGTTGCT
>CAZBDF010000314.1:0-6184 GCA_964490385.1 uncultured Lentimicrobiaceae bacterium
CAAGCTTAAGCATTTTTTCTAACTTAGCCTCCCGTAAGGGTTTAGTTCAACACGCAATATAGAAAATTGGACAGAAAGTGATATATGTGAATGAACATTAAACAAACAGTGTAGCAAATTGAACGATTGATGCTTCAATATGTCCAACTTTTCATTTTGTCACCGTTGCCATTCATTGCTAAAATCCCACTGATAGAAGAATATCAAGGACAAAAAAAATGCAGACAAACAAATATCTATATTGCTTTAACTATGACCATTTTGAAAGTGAGTTATGTAAGCTCGAATCGAGATATATTTTTAATAAGGAAGAAAAGAATAAACTGCTTTTTTCCGATATAAAAGCAGAACCTTCAAGTAGTGCTTTTATTAAGAATAGACTTGATATTATTTTATTTTCTGAAGATTATTCTGCGCTAATAAATGAAATCAAAAAAGAAAGTATATGCATTGAAGGTTTCAAAGTTGAATATTTAGTTTTTTATGGTGATACAACTGCGTATGCTGAGAGGCTTAAAAAGTTAAAAGATATAGGTTACAGCATTGAAGGCATTCCTGATTATTATAGCCCAACAATAACTTATGCCTTATGCTATTACGAAGACATTTGGTATTTTGGTATTTTGATTAAAAACAATTTCGCCTGGCATAAACACAAGCAAAAACCAAACTCATACAGTAATTCAATAAGTATAGGTATTGCCAAAGCTCTTGTTAATATTGCCGCAAAAGCAAACAAAGAGAAAAAACTAATAGATGCATGTTGTGGTGTTGGCACAATAATGTTAGAAGCCTGTTTTGCAGGAAATATTATTGAGGGTTGCGACATTAACGGGAAAATATGTAAGGGTGCACGAGAAAACCTTTCTCACTTCAACTATACTGCAAATATATATCACTCCGATATAAAAGACATTAGCCTTAGGTATGAGGCTGCCATTATTGATCTGCCATACAATTTATACAGCAGTGCAACTGATAATGATCTCTTACACATTATTGAGTCGGCAGCAGAAATCACAGATCGACTTGTTATTGTATCTACCTCAGATATTACAAACTTAATCGGTAACACAGGATTTAGAATATCAGATTATTGCAGCGTTAGTAAAAGAGGAAAGACAAATTTCGATAGAAAGATATGGGTATGTGAAAAGAATGGATAGGTAGTCTTTGCATGAAAACGCCAAATACTGCGTTACTCTCGTTTTGAAAACAGTTATCCCGTGCGTACGGGACTCCTTGATTTTCAAAACTTCGAAAGCCTTGTCTTTGACGCCTTCTTATCAAAGATTTGAAAAATGATGCGTTTTCTTTCTAACACTAGGTAGCACGAAATGGCAATCGAATAGGCTGCCCCGTCAGCCCCGATAGCTATCGGGACTCAAGGGGAGATGCTCTCACACCACCTTAGTGTATGAGGCTCACCAACCAACCCTACTCAAGAATAAACCTCACCCCGGCATTGATGGACCGGCCAACTATCGGGCCCCAAACCATGGAGCTGTCAAAATATTTTCCGAAGGGGTCGTTGGCAGCGAGAATTGGGTTTTCCTGCTTGTAATTCGCCAGGTTTTCGGCACCGATATAAACTTCCCACATACTGAACTTTCGCAGAACCTGGGCATGGATAATGAAAAATGCAGGGGAACTTTCATCAAGTTGATATTCCTCAGGATTACTTTTGCTATCGGGGAGCGTGCTGGTGCCATGATACTGGGTAGTGAAAGTAAAATTCCATTTTTCGTATTTTGTGGCATAATGGAGCGACAGCAAAGCTTTGTGTGGGCTAACCAGGGGTTTCCTTACCAGCTCGTCACTCATGGTAACTTTCACATCATTGTAGCGATAAGCCACAGAAACTTCAAAGCCTTCGAATACATCAACAATTAAATCGGTTTGGAAACTATTGGAAAATGATTCACCTTTCAAATTGTAGAAATAAACTGAATTAGGGTCACGGTTCACATCCACAACAATCTGGTTTTGAAATACAGTCCTGTAAAAATCAGCACTCAAAGTTAATTGCCTGTTATCATCAAGTTGAAACTTTTGAATAATGTTTCCACCAAAATTCCATGCCCTTTCCAATTGAAATTCCTCTTCAAAAACAAACATTCTGGAACTTGCCAACAAACCGATATTTTCGGGCAACACCCAGGCCGACCTCAGCCCACGCCCTGCTGAGGCACGGATAGAGCCATTTTCGTGAAACTGATATTTTACATGCAAACGGGGCACTACTTCAAATTTCTCATAACTTTTGTGATAATCGCCCCGCAGGCCAGCAATAACTGTGAACTTTTCACCAAGGTAGGTATATTCAGAAAAGAGACCGCTTACCAATTCGTTTCTCTTCATTGTAGTGTCGTTTACCTTTTCTTCCAAATTATCGGAGATGAGGCTTAGCCCGGCTGACAATTTATGAAACTTGCTTTTTAAATTTGTTTGGTAAGGAAGGTTGATATTGAAGCTGTTTTGTGTGGCATCGTATTTACGGATTCCAAAATAAGAATCCATCGAGTGATACACATAATTGGCATTTACACCCAGGCTTCCGCCATTTGTTTCATCCAACAAAAACCCGGTATTCTCAAAAATATTGAACCTTTTTGAATTGATAGGAATTCCATAATATTCATCACTTCCTTTATCAGTATCCGGATCGAATTGAAGCTGCCCACCGGTGCGGTTTTCACTCATTACCTCAAAACCAAAACGGCTCTTTATTTTTTCATTGTGATTAAAAAAATATCGGTTAGAAACCATAAAAAGGTTTCCGGTGGGCAAATCCAGGAAGTCATCTCCGTTATTGTCAACTTTGTTTTTTAATCCTGACCCATGAAAAAGGACAATCGATTGTAATTTATCATTGATTTTAAAAGATGAGTTGGCATTAAACTCAACACGACCATGTTCGTTCACAAAAAGGTCGAGATAGAGTTTTTGTTCACCTTCTGGTTTTTTCAAATCGATGTTGATCTGGCCGGTAATGCTTTCGTAGCCATTTACTACCGATGAAGTTCCTTTGGAAATACTAATATATTTAAGCCAGGGACCCGGTACGTAATTCAAGCCATAAGTCGAAGCCAGCAAACGGATTGATGGCTGGTTTTCGGTGAGTATCTGGACATATTTCCCTGACAAGCCAAGCATCTGGATTTGTTTTGCGCCGGTCACTGCATCGGTGTAGCCTACATCAACCGTGGCACTGGTTTCAAAACTTTCGGCCATGCTGCAACAGGCCAGGCGTTGCAAGCCATCACTGGTAATTACTTCAACGTTAATAGGATTTATGGCAGAAAGAGAATGGGCATCCTGCTTAGCACTTACAACAACTTCGTCAAGGTTACCTAACCTGGTAAGCACAACTTCAACTATTTCGTTGTCGTTAGAAATCGCGACAGTGTCCATTGCATATCCAACAAAGCTAACTACGATTTCAAGAAATTTGTCGTTGGTTTTTTCTAGTTCAAAATAACCAGATTCATCGGCTACAACACCAATTTCAGTATTCATCCAGAGAACATTTGCGAAAGGCAGGGGTTCATTTTTACCATCATTATTCAAGCCCATTACATAGCCCTTTACCAGCGGGTTTTGTGCAAACAACTGAAAGGAAAAAAACAGGAGCAGAAGAGCAATTCCCGGGCTTTTTAACATGTGGCAGTAAGTTTAGATATTATCGGAGCATTTTGTTCAGATTGTCACGCAAACCTTTGTTGAATTTTTTGGCGTTATGCAGCGAATTCTCCAATGCAAAGTCAGTCATATTTTTAGTACTTTCTTTTCCCTTTTTGGATTTCGTTAAAAACAGCGAGGGGCCATCAGCCTTATACTTTTCAATTAAATCAGTATCAGCATCGCCTTCAAAGTTGATACTTTGAAAGTTTATTACACCATTTTTCACTTCTTTAGCGAAATATGTTTCGAGGGTAGTTGCTGTGTTCTCTTCTATCGACATACAGGTTTGACACCTTTCTGTCCGGTGAAAATAATAAATATCAATTTTTGTTTTGCTGGACTCAGCACTCTCAACCTGCCCAAAGGCAAATACTGAAAGTAGGAGTGCAATAAATAAAAGACTTGATTTTTTCATTCGGGTGTGTTTTTATTGATTAATATTTATTGGCATTAATTGCCATCGTTTACCGTTCGTAGTTTTGCGAACAAAGGTCTATAAAAATAATTACACACCAAGAAAATTCTTAAAAAGTTTTTGGGCCTCACTCCAGGCATCCGGATTGATGCAATATCTGATTTTTGGTGGTTCAATTTCACCATGGATCAATCCTGATTGTTTTAACTCTTTGAGGTGTTGTGAAAGCGTGGACTTGGCTATGGGTAAAATTTCAGTTAAGTTGCCGCTGTAGCAACAAGTTTGCTTCGACAATAATTCCAAAACAAACATGCGTATGGGATGCCCCATAGCTTTCGCATAACGAGCAGTCTTTTTTTGGTCTTCAGTGATTGTTTCTTGCTTGCTCATTTATATTGTAGATTTTAAGGCAAATGTAGTTTGTTTTCGAGAGATGTTGGAGGAAAAAAATGAAGTCGGGTTTCTGGGAATGAATTTGACAAGATTTTTAAAATCCGTGCCTTTCAGCGAAGATCTGCGCCTAAAAAATGTAGGCCAAAAAATGTAAGACGCGGATTTGCACGGGTTAGGCGGATAAGCACCGTAGGATTTTATTCGTGCTTTTCAGTACAAACCTCCGTCTATCCGTTTTGAAATTTTTCAAAACGCCACTCGCACAATTGCTTTAATCGAGCAAGCATATTTGCCGTAACCTTATCGTGAATCAATTCCCAAGTTTAAATATTAAGCCACCGTTAAAGTCGCCTTGAAATGGTGCTATCCATGAGTTCACACTAAGGCCAGAACCACCGGTCCCAAGGTAAAAGCCTGCACTGCCAAAAGTCATTGGCATCAATAGGCGTCCCCTTGCTATAATTCCAACCCTATCCGAAAGCATCACTTTCACACCCAATCCGGCTGAAATTGCAAAACGCCACACATCTCCAAAATCATCGGATGTAGCCCAGGCTGCACCTAACGAAAATGAACCAAAAGGCTGCACCTTAGAGCCAGGCTGAAGCATTTTTTTTATAGCACCAACCTGGATGTAATTTGTAACCATATCAGTTTGCTGGTAATCATACGATGGAAATCCTGCATAGGGTGTAAAGGATGCCTTTGATTCCATTCGTGTGTAGTTAATTTCAACATCAAGTATCGTTTCAATTGGAATCAGTAATGATCCACCATAGTTCATCCCATTGTCAATTTTGAGCTTTCCTTCGTAATATTTAATGCTACCGCCAAACTGGTAGCCAACAAAGGGAACAAGTTCAACACCGCCTGTCTGGGAAAAAAGGAAAACCGGGAGAATAATCGCGAGTAATAATAATTTGATTTTTTTCATTCTAATAGAATTTAATATTTGTCGATGTAAAAAAGAGCCTACAAAACTAACTATTATCCTTAATTTATTTTGTTTGGCTGTTGGGGAGTAACAACAATATTTCTTTTCTGGGCAGCCATGATTAAGGCCACCCGCAATTGGGGAGGGAAAATGAGCCAGGGAAAAGCGTTTGGTATTTTAGATGGTGGCCGCGGTTTGGTTGCTGCAGGTGTTGCTTCTATTGCAGTAATTTTGTTTAGCAACCTGCTAAACAGGAACGAGGATAATATTTCATCACCAGAAAGGGTGGCTGCTTTTAAGGTCATAATTTATATGTACACTTCGCTCACTATTGGAACTGCCTTACTCGTGTGGCTTATTATCCCTGAAACTAAAAAAATGATTTCCGCTACAAGGGATAATATTTTTGATCATGATCATCTGTTATCTGGTCTTGTCGTTTTTAATTCCTGATGAATCTTTGAACCTCGTAATCATGATGAATATTATCGTCACGTTTACGGCTGTATATGCGCTTCGTGGTGTTTATTTTGCTTTGCTTGAAGAAACAAACATAGCCGGTAACCAAACTGGTACAGCCGTTGGACTAATCTCACTGATTGGTTATACGCCGGATGTGTTTTTCCACTCAGTCGCCGGACGAATTTTGGATGCCTCGCCTGGTCTGCCCGGATTTCAAAATTATTTCCTGATGCTGGCGGCGTTCTCTATTCTTGGCTTAGGCTCAACTTTCGCATTAACGAAAGCAGTGAAAAGCA
>CAZBDF010000315.1:0-2781 GCA_964490385.1 uncultured Lentimicrobiaceae bacterium
GTATTGTGTATTTTGTCAGACCATCTTGCGACCTTCCCGCTTCACAGCGGGACGCACTAACCGGACTACGCTATACCCTGTAATACATTTTCAATTTAAAGAACTCTGTGGCGGAGAGAGGGGGATTCGAACCCCCGGTACCAATTTCTCAGTACGCATGTTTAGCAAACATGTGGTTTCAGCCACTCACCCACCTCTCCAAAATCATTTGTAATGAACAAATATCATTTTTTAAATGACCCTCAATAATTTTGGGAGTGCAAAAGTAGAAAAACAACTATCAATACCAAACATTTTTTTAGTTTTTTTCTGAATATTAGATAAGCAAAATAGTTTTTTTAATTTTCATGAAGTTTCATCTTTAATTTTTGTATTTTTATACGTTGGTTTTTAAGAATTTATGAATTTACATTAGCAATGAACATAAATATCAAAAATATTAAGCTGAAGCAAACTAATGAAACCCCGGATGAAATCCTCCAAATAGCCCACTCCCCGGAAGTAGCCTCTTTTCTGACAGAAAAATGGATGTATCCCCATCCCATGCCCGAGAGTATGGATTTTACTATTTATGATGCCGATGAGATTATTGGGCAGGTGTCCTTTAAATCAATCAGGTGGTTTAACCGGAAGGCAGAACTGAGTTTGTTTATCAAACCAGAGTATAAGGGCAAAAAGCTTGGGCTTAAGATTTTAGAAGCTATGATGGAACATGCTTTTGGGAAACTGAATTTTTATAGGCTGGAGGCTGAAGTAATCGAATATAACGAACGCGCTTTAAAATTAGTGGAGATGCTGGGATTTACCATGGAGGGAAGGTTACGGCAAGCCAAATATTTGGATGGAAAGTATTATGATATTTTGAGGTTTGGCATTTTGAAACACGAGTTCGACGTATCCTATAAAGACCGGAGCCAACAATGAAACTTCTAATCCTGAGCGATATTCATCTTGAGTTTGAAGCTTTTGAAATTCCCCAAACTGATGCTGACCTTATTATTTTGGCGGGTGATACCGGTGTTGGCACAAAGGGTTTGGAATGGGCAGCTTCCCTCGCTACCGACAAACCCATAATTTATATCAATGGCAATCATGAATATTACCGGCATGCCCATCCAAAGCTTGTGAATAAAATGAGGGAAATGGAATTTGATACGGATGTCTATTTCCTCGAGAAAAATGAATGTGTGATTGGTGATATCAGGTTTCTGGGTTGTACTTTATGGACAGATTTTAACATTATGGGTAATGTTCCAATGGGCTTGTTAGATGCCGGATCAAATATGAACGACTTCAAATTGATTCGAAATAGTTCAAGAGGTTATTCGAAATTCCATCCCAACGATTCACTTGTACTTCATCGCGAATCGCTTTACTGGCTTGAGCAATGTTTTAAAGCTTCGACCCAAAAAACCGTGGTCGTCACTCATCATGCACCTTCCATAAAATCAATACCCGACTGTTACAAGGGCAGTTCCCTTAACCCTGCATTTGCTTCCGATTTATCTGATCTGATCTTAAACTACCAACCGGCCTTATGGATTCATGGCCACTTGCATTCACCCAGTGATTATTATATTGGAAAAACCAGGATTATATGCAACCCGAGAGGGTATCCAAATGAGGATGTTATGGGATTTGAACCGGGTTTTGTAATGGAGGTTTAGACATTAACTTCCTAAGCGACTCTCAGTCGCTTAGGAAGTTAATGTCGCCCGAAAGAATTTCGATACGGCTTTAACAGCAGCAAACCTATAAAAAGCCTTCCAGGTTTCTTATCTATGAACATGACAGAATTTTATAACAATCGGAATAGATTTCTCCCTACGGTCGAAAAGACAGGGTTTCAAACATGGTTGTATAGGGAGAGGAACATTGGGTGCGGAGCACCCAATGTTCCTCTCCCTCCCAGTACTCATCAAAGCTGTGTCACCTCGAAGGAGTTTGCGACTGAGAGGCCTATTGTTTTGCTTGTATTTCAATACTTTACAATTAGTTGTCATTAGTATGGAGTGTATTGACTGAGAAATCTAACCATACTAAAATTATTTTCTGGTGAAAGATAAGTTGAAGATCGAAATATTAGAAAATGGGTCGAAGAAGTAAAATACAGATTTAACACCCCACCTTGAAGGTCTGCGATATTCTACATTGAAAATTTATCATTTTTTCAATCATTTCCAAATTACCAAATCATCTCATCCTCTCATCATCAAATCATCACATTTCCAAATCATCAAATTATTTAAGATATTTATCCAAAAACTTCAAAATCCTTCCATTGGCTTCAATTTGGTTTTCTTTTTTTACAAATCCGTGACCTTCATCGTCAAACAGAACGTATTCAACCGGAGCACCATTGGCGCGTGCAGCTTCCACAATTTCATCCGATTCTACCTGGAGTACTCTAGGATCCTGTGCGCCTTGCAATACCATCGTAGGTCTTACGATTTTATCCGCATGAAAGAGTGGGGAAATCTTATGCAACCTCACTGAATCCGTTGCCGGGTCACCCATTTCCTGGTAAAGTGCTTCACGGAACGATTCCCACCATGGCGGGATACTTTGAAGGGTCCGCAGCCAGTTGGTAACACCAAATAAATTTACGCCCACTGCAAAAGCTTCGGGTTCGGCGGTCAGGGCTTGCATCACCATATATCCTCCATAGGAACCTCCAATGATCCCGATTTTATCCGGGTTAACAAGGCCGGTTTCTGCAAGGTAATCTTTGGCATAAATACAATCCATCAGGTCGCCTTCGCCATGGTTGCGGTCGTCCAT
>CAZBDF010000315.1:2881-6156 GCA_964490385.1 uncultured Lentimicrobiaceae bacterium
GTGAGTTTTTTCACATCACCGGTTTTGAGATTATAAACATACAAATCGCTGGTTGATTTTGAGGTGCCTGCCGAAAAACTCATCATGTTTTCACTCCTCGAAATCCTTACCGAACTGATCTCACCAGAAACTACATCCGGGAATTCAACAGGGTCCATGGTTTTAGCATCAAACAGATATATTCTTGTGCGTGCATCTTCGTTCACCCCAATCACGAGGTACTTTTCATTATACGAGAAGTATGCATAGGCAACATCCCAATCGGCACCATATATTTTTTTGTGTTCACCAGTTTCGATGTCATAGCGCATCAGGTAGGTAAACTCCGCATCCACATCAGTTTGATAAAAGAAATATTTATTGTCCAGGCTAAAATCTGTGGCCGAATAGCTTGAGTTTGGATCGTCAGGAGAAATTGGGATCATTTTTTTTGTTTCCCGATCGTAAAGGAACAACGCATTGATAGAGGATGTTATGGCTTTCGATAGGGCAATATATCGCTCATTAGCCGAAAATCCTGCCAATGAAAGTCCTTCGGTATTTTCGTAAAGCAAAGCGGGTTCAAAAGTATTGATGTCCATTTTGTATAAATCCATGAAGCGTTGATCCCGTTTGTTGGAGCTAAAGTAAAAAGCGTCATCAATCCTGCTCCAGCCAAAATACGAACTTCGTGCTTCTTCGTCCGGGGTAAGGTCCCTAATGGTTCCGTCCACATCGCGCATAAAAATGTGATACACTTCATTTCCGTTGTTGTCGCTCCTGAACAGGATGCGGTTATCGTCCGGGAAAAACCGGATTGAAAAAATCGAACTTGTGTCCGAATGTGTTATGGGCTCAGGTATTCCGCCATTAACCGAGAGCGTATAAGCATTGTAAATTCCCGATTGGTTGCTGGTAAGAAGTACCTGCGATTCATCATGCGAAAACGATCCGCCACCAATGCTGGTGTTGTTCATAAATTGTTCGATGGTGTATTGTTTCACATCTTTAGCTTGCTTTTTTTCGGTCGAACAGGAAATAATAATCAGGGCCATCAGGCCCAGGGAGAATGGAAGTAGTTTTTTCATTTAGTTGAAATTTGTGGGTTATTTGGCAATCTTCATATCAAGGAGTATGCCGTTAGTTTTAGGCTTTGATTAGTAATGGCTTATGACTTCCTCCTGACAATATCCAATATTAGTGATGTTCGTTAATGTATAATTACTTGTTCGTTTGCGAACAGTGTTGAGTTGTTCATTTATGTTAATCCACTTCCCATTCCATCAAAAAGCCCTTTGTCACCTCAATGGAGGGCAGCGACTGAGGAATCTGTGTATTTTTTGTTGGATAGTTGTGAAATGTGACATTTATTTTCTTTATTTTTGTTATTCTCTCTTCAATTTGGAAATCAAATCTTTATTGATATGAAAGCTATACAATTCATCCTCACCACAACAATTTTTCTTTTACTCTTCAATCAATTTTTAGTTGCTAATCTAATATCCGAGAATTCGGCCCGCCAGGTAGCAATCAATACCTACATTGAGCGATGCGACTGGATACCATCTAAATTGAAAATTGCCGACATAATTTTGATTGAGGAAAATTCAACGGCACTTTACTATGTTTTGAATTTTAGTGGGGCCAACGCCGGTTTTGTCCTTGTTTCAGCCACCGATGCAGTAACACCTGTATTGGCTTATTCTTTTGTAGGCCCATACAGTGAGGAAGACCAGCCCCCACAGCTTGAAATTGTGCTTAATAGTTATAAAGAACAGCTTAAATATGCAATTGAACAACCTGAGGTGTACAATGCTGATGTTGCTGCCGAATGGGCCAGACTTGATATTGAACCAAAAGATTTTACCAGGGGGGCTGATCATCTGCAGATGGGGCCGTTGTTACAAAACACCTGGAACCAAAGTTTTCCTTACAACGAGCTTTGCCCCGGTGGTGCCCTGGTTGGCTGTGTGGCCGTTTGCATGGGGCAACTAATGAAATATTGGAGCCATCCTCTACAGGGTGAGGGCTCCCATTCCTATTATCACTCCAATTACGGAACATTATCGGCTGAGTTTGGAGCTACAACCTATGCCTACGATAGCATGCCAAATTCTACTTACGAGAGCTGTCTTCCCATGGCAAAGTTACTACATCATTGTGGGGTAGCGGTAGAAATGAATTATGGTACTTCAAGTTCAGGTGCATATATCCTTGGCTATACTGGAGCAATGAAAGCAATGCAGGATTATTTCAAGTTCGACCCTGATATGTATTATGATAAACGCTATAAATATTCCGATTCGGCCTGGCACGAAAAGATTTTCAATGAGATTGATAATTACAGGCCGATGATCTATATCGGATCAGACTGGATGTCATTGAACTTACACACCTGGAATCTGGATGGATATGAACTTGTTGGTGATTTGGCCCACTTTCACATGAACTGGGGTTGGGGTGGATTGTACAATGGCTATTATTATCTGGATGACCTATCTCCCGGCAACAATGATTATACATTAGGCCAGGAGGCTGTGTTTAATATTTTTCCTTATGCTGCAAATTTTGTAAATTGCTATCCGCAGAATGCTGATTATTGGACCGGGACGACCAACTTAAGCGAAAAAACTGAAACCAGCCTCGTTAAGGGAACTAATCCTGAAGACGGATGGATGTCGTTTAATATTTCTGCAATACCTGATGGTGCCGAAATTTATTCGGTAATGTTTAATGGATTTACCTATGAAGGATATAAACCCGATTGGGCAATTACACCCGTATTGCTCGATCCATTAAGTTCATCTCCTGCTGATCTACATGCGGATATTGTGGCAGAACAGGAGGAGGGTTATTACTTTGCCGAATACGATAATAAATTGAATTTTGAAACAGGATGGCGGAGGTATATGCTTGAGGGATTGGCTGATGGAGATCTGCAAAACGCCCTCACAAGTACCGATCGGTTTACGCTTGGTATTGCCAATAAAAGGCCCAATCCGGGGTATAAAATATTTTTTCATGGCTGGAACCAAGAAAGCCCTCCCTTTCTTAGCGTAGTTTACGCGTGCTATGGAGAACTTGATGGCCATATTACCGAATGGGGTTCCGGCATGCCACTGGAAAATATGTTTGTAAATGTTGGCGATTTTAAAGATACCACCGATGCAAACGGGTATTACCATTTTAATAAAGTGCCCATCGGTGATTATAATATTTTGGTGGAGGCCAATGGTCAATTCAATACAAACGGTAATCCTTACTTCAATCAAACCATTGAAAGTGTCACTGTTTCT
>CAZBDF010000316.1:0-6137 GCA_964490385.1 uncultured Lentimicrobiaceae bacterium
TCAACATGATAAATCTAAAAATGTGGATTTTATCAAAACTTTCGGACACTTATGAAAAAAATGACTACAAATGACCATCAATGACAATAAATGACTTTCAATCGGAAAAAGGTTTTCGTATTAACAAATCTCTCAACCATCTAAACAATTACCTTTCGAAAAACAAAACCTCAATATTGAATTTGCAAAATACTAATTAAAATTATAAACGAAGTAAGTACATTTGTCACCCAAAAAGACTACTAAATCATAGAAATTATGAAACTAATATCCTGGAATGTAAACGGAATTCGTGCAGTTGCCAAAAAGAACTTTTTTAATGACTTGAAGCTAATGGGGCCTGATATTTTGTGTTTGCAGGAAACAAAGGCGCAAGACGACCAGGTTGCTGAAACATTGTTTGGGATTGAAGAGTATCAGCTTTTTTCCAATTCTGCTGAGAAAAAAGGATACTCCGGGACAGCCATTTTAACAAAGACAGAACCGATTAGCGTTTCGCAAGATATTGGGATTGCTGAACATGATACCCAAGGACGGGTGCTTTGTCTTGAGTTTGAAGCCCACTACATCATTGATGTTTACGTGCCCAACTCAGGGAGTGAACTGAAAAGACTGGGCTACCGCCAGGAATGGGATTTGGCATTTTATAATTATCTTAAAGACCTCGAAAAAAAGAAGCCTGTAATTGTTTGTGGCGATTTTAATGTGGCCCACAAACCCATCGACCTGGCGCGGCCAAAACCCAATTATAACAAGTCGGCCGGATACATGCAGGAAGAAATTGATGGAATGGACAGGTTTACCGGCGGCGGTTTCGTAGATACTTTCAGGCATTTCCATTCTGATAAAACTGATGCCTACTCATGGTGGAGTTACCGCGCAGGGGCCAGGGCCAAAAACGTTGGCTGGAGAATTGATTACTTCCTGGTGAGCCCTTCAATCTTACCTTCAGTAACAAATGCTTTTATTTTGAATGATGTGATGGGTTCCGACCACTGCCCGGTGGGGATTGAGATGGAATAAGAATTGTTATTGCTTGTCATTGGTAGTCATTGATAGGCATTGATGGGCATTGGTAGTTAAGTGAGAAGGGATTGTCCGCCTTGCCGGCGAGGCAGACAAGCAATGACGAATGCGTGGATGGCGACCCTGGCAACAAATTATTTATCCAGGTAGGAGAATCGGTCATTAGTAATTTCAAACTTGTGTACGGATCCTCAATCAGATTTTTATTGCTTTATTGTCAGATATATACATTACCCCTATAATTTTTAGGGGTTGTAGTAATGAGGCTCCCCGAGGTTTCAGGATAGGAATACCCAATTTTATTGAAAGTGAATCAGCCTTAAAAGCGTAGTGAATTAATGGCGCGAAAAAGGTTTACAGATTCACTATAGGAAGTAGGCGCGTTAATGAAGAGTCATCTCTTGAAGGGTTTCTATGGGTTTTGGTATATGCCTGAGTTAGATTCAGGGGCTTAGTGTTCCCTGGTTTTAAATGATAAACTCACCCAAAATTTCCCCAGCGGATTCGGCTCCAGCCCGAGGTGTTGGAACCAGCCAAATTTTATTATTGAAATTATATATTTAATTACTTTTGTCTTTATTAAAACAGCACTACCAATTCGTGTTATAAATAAAAAGATGAAAGAAGCATACACACACTCCTTTAAGACTCTTTCTTTAATAATTACATTCATTATTATTGGTGTTACAAATTTTACAATTTTTGCTCAGGGTGAAAGGATTCCTGGTAACATCGCTGACCAAAATAAAACAATTGCTGACAGCATCATGCAAGCCATTTCAGATAGTGATGATGATGAAAAAATCAATACCCTGTTAAATCAAAGCAGGTACTTCAGCATAAGAAACCCTGAATTAAGCCTCGATCTGGCAAATCTGGCGCATGGTATGGCACTAAAAAATGGGGATCCCATGTTGAAATCTAACACACTCAATGGTCTGGCTGTTGCTTATTTTTATTTGGGAAATAATACGGAAGCCATAAAATTGATTCTGGAATCGATTGGATACATAAGTGACGAGCTTAAGAACAATCCGGATAGTGTAATTCTTGTAAGGACATTGCTTAAAATGTATTCGAATGCCGGTAATATATACCAGGCAATGGGCGAACTGGATAAATCGCTGGACATGCTTCTTAATGCACATAGTATGGCTGATCAATTGTTGGAAACCCAGCCCGGAAATACAGATTTCATGAAATCATGGATAAGGGTGTCAAACAACCTTGCCGTGGTTTATTGGACCCTTGGGGAAATCGACAGGGCAAACGACCTGCTTCAGCTATCCCTAACAAGCAGCAGGAAAATTGAGGATAAGCAAAGTATCATTATTACTTTAAATAACACCGGCCTTATTCAAATTGAAGAAGGATTATTAGAGGAAGCGGCTCATTCATACCGGGAGGCCCTTGAACTTGAAAAACAGGTTAACGACAGTTTGGGGATCAGCGGAAATTACAACAATATGGGCCTTGTAATGGAGAAACTTGGCGATAACCGAATGGCCTTATCATATTATCTTTCTTCGCTGCAAATCACGAGAAGGCTTGGCTATTCCATTGGTATTTCAAATACCTGTTCGAATGTCGGGAAGATATATTCTGAAATAAATCAACCTGACAGTGCATTGTATTTTGTCCGTCTTGGAATTGACGAAGCAAGAAAAGCAGGCAACAAGACCTATCTTTTGAAGAACTACGAGATACTTTATACAGTTTTTGAAAGGCTCGGTCAATATAATAATGCGCTGGAGGCACATAAGAATTACCTGACAATAAAAGACAGTATTTTCAATAGTGAAAAATCGAGACAGATAGCTGAGATGGAGGCACGCTTCGAAAATGAAAAGAAGGAAAAGGAAAACCATATCCTGCGGCAAAACATTAAAATACATCAACGGACTTCACTATTGCTCGTAGTTAGCCTGGTTGCATTGTTTATCATCGCCTTGCTTCTCTTTTACTTTTACAGGTTGAAAAATAAAGCGCTTATACAAAAAACACTGATATATGCGCAGGGAAGCCGGTTGCAGATGCTGGAAAAGGCGCGTCTCGAAGATCAGTTATTTGCCGAACAACAAATCAACAAACTGCAAAATGAAAAACTTGAACACCAAAATCGCGAGCTTTCTACCCGAATACTTAGCGCCATCAATAAAAATGATACCATGAACAATATTCTAAATGAGCTGGAAGAAATAAAAGTAAACGGGGATGGAATATATGACAATTGTTATAAAAAGATAAACCAGCTTGTGAAAGAAAACCTCAGTACAGATAAAGAATGGGATCAGTTCAAACTGCATTTTGAGGAGGTGAACCCTGGCTTCTTCTTTAATCTGATGGAAAAATATCCTGAACTTACGCAAAATGAACTGAAAATGTGTGCTTATTACCGGATCAATCTCAATACCAAGGAAATTGCCAAGATGCTGAGTGTTACGCCAGCTGCCATCCAGAAAAGCCGCCACCGGCTCCGCAAGAAAATGAACATCCCCTCCGAGACAGAACTGCCTGAGTTTATGAGCAGGTTTTAGCTTACCGATAGGATCGCTAACAGGCAAAGCCGAGGTTAGCGATCCTATCGGTAACCAGGCAAAGCAGAGGTTACGATCCTATCGGTAGGCCAGGGCGATCCTATCGGTAAGCAGCAGCATGTCCAACCTTTGTCCAACCCTAAAATTTGACTTTAGGCCTTCCAGTACCGTATTTTTGTGGTGATGTTTTACCTGAGATTAAAAATCCATTTTAAACTTTCAAACACAATAGGTATGAAAAAACGCTTACTTTTCATTGCAGCATTTACGCTCCTTCTTTTGGTCGATGCCCGGGCGCAGGGAGTTGTTGTAACCCCCAAGACCTGTTTCACCGTTGAAACCGGAACCACAGCCGATGTGCAAACAGGAAATTTATTGCTGGGTTCGGATGCCAGTGGCGATGCCTCGCTGATCGACAAAGGCACAGTAACTTACAGCGGCGGAGGTCATGCGCAGGTGCAACGCTACCTTACCGAAGGCCAATGGCATTTGGTTTCTTCACCAGTAGCCAATGCCACGGCAGCAATGTTTGTTAACGACTTTCTGCAGTTTCACAGCGAAAGTACGAATGACTGGACCGACATAACGTTGCCCGGAACTAATCTTGCCATCATGCAGGCTTACGCGCTGTGGTCGGTGGCCGGGGCAGCGACTACCGAGCTGTTTGAAGGAACGACCAACACAGGCTTATACGATTTCGACTTTACGTACAGCGGTGTTGACAAAGGTTTTAACCTTGTCGGGAACCCTTATCCATCCCAGATCGATTGGGATGAAATTACCATCCCTGACCATCTGGGCGGAAAATTCTGGCTTTTCGATCCCACCGTTGGCGATCTTGGCGATTATAAGTATTACATCCCAGGCGGTGGAGAGGCCAACACTACTTCCCAATACATTGCTTCGGGGCAGGGTTTTTTTGTACTTGCAAGCGATGCCGGGGGAAAATTTACGATGGATAATTCGGTGCGGTCGCATGGTGGTCAGGGCTTTTATAAAGGTGATGAAAATATGCCCATGATTGTATTGAAAGTTACAGGCAACGGCATCACCACCCAAACTGCCGTTCGATTTATCGAAGGGGCAAGCCCTCAAACTGACCGCTTATTGGATGTTCAAAAAATATTAGGCAACAGTACCGATGTGCCCAATTTATATAGCCTGGTCGGCAACGAAAAACTGGCCATCAACACCTTGCCGACCATTGACGGAAATGAAAGCATCCCGCTGGAGTTTTTGGCAGGAATGGATGGCGAATACACCATTGTTGCCAACGGAATCAATTCGTTTGAGGAAGGTATTCCTGTTTTTCTCGAAGACCTGTTGATGGACAGCCTGGTGGATTTGCGCAATGAGCCACAGTACACTTTTAACCACCTAAGCGGGAATACCCGGAGTATGTTGCTGCATTTCAACGATGTAACCGGCATTGATGAACAGGAGGGTGAATTCCTTGACCAAATTACAATTTATGCTTTACAACAGCGGCTGCATATCGATTTTACTAATTGTCTTGCAACTGGTGAGCCGGTTTCAGCAAGGGTTGAGCTAATAGATATTATGGGTCGGGTGGTGCTTGCAAAAACGGTTTCAGAAATATCCAATGAAATCGCATTGCCTCAGCAACAAGCGGTCTATCTGGTCAGGGTATTTACAGACCAAGGTTTTATTTCTAAAAAAATATTTAATCAGTCATTTTAAATCTTATTGATATGAAAAATCTTTTCAAAGTTACATTGCTGGCTGGTGCGCTGATGGCTTCCACCGCCTTATTTTCACAAACTTTACCACCCCAGCCCAATGGCGGACAAACCCCGGCGGAAGGAGGAAATATACCCGTTGGCGGCGGAGCTCCCATTACCGGAGGTCTTGAAATTCTAATGGCTTTGGCAGCCGGGTGGGCATTGATAAAAAGTGGATCAGGTTATTTGCACCGTAGCAGGCAAGAATAATAAATCCAATAATACTGACCTATAAAAATCCATTTCCCGGAGCTTCATCCCCGGGCTGTATCAGGATTGAAAAACACAAGTCATCAGGCCGTTCACGGCCTTTCAGCAAAAATTGAATTATAAAAAATAAAGATTATGAATAAACTACTACAAATATTTGCCGGAGTGCTATTTATGATGAGTGTCCAATCTGCGGGGGCACAACTTTGCATCAGCACGGATGGCAGTGCAGCAGATGCCTCGGCCATGGTGGAAGTAAAATCTAATGATAAAGGATTTCTGCCTCCTCGCATGGACATTGCACAACGCAATGCCATCACCAGCCCCGCCGAGGGACTGGTGATATACAACACCGATCGCAAATGGATGGAGGTGTTTGATGGCGAAAACTGGAACGCGATTGCCGGCGGCTGGCGGTGTGGTCTTTCGACTATTGAAGATTCCGAAGGCAACAGCTACCGCACCATTCAGATTGGCACGCAATGCTGGATGGCCGAAAACCTGAATACCGGAACACTGCTCGACAGCGTGTCGGATCCGTCCGACAACGCTACCATCGAAAAACATTGTTACAACGACCTGGAAAGCAATTGCAATGTTTTTGGGGCTTTATACACCTGGG